>NZ_CP118753.2:855000-1141185 GCF_034480035.2 Methanosphaera sp. ISO3-F5 | reverse complement strand
TAWAATYWTWMRAATWYTGWRKMTACSWNNGWTGWTMKNNGRNTTTNATMTTSWTYCNTAATNGWTMNACYWWWMWYRKMWWNNATRGKAWNNGACWNNTAAYYARSRRAWTTMYAKRMWATWTYAARWGWGYATRWAMMMAKRTMWAAWRAKWNCTNAAYTTWATNGYATTKATGCTTAGCATTATACTCTGATGTTTTTATGAGTTTGTTTCCCAGGTAAACACTTATATTTCCATCATTAACTGTTTTATTATTATATAATACTAGTACTGGGATTGTAATATTATTGTATGGTAATGCTATGTTTGATGATATATTCATTTGCGTATTTCTGATAATATTGCTTGTGAAGTTTTTGCGCACCCCAATATAGGAGTAAGTGTCCCCTGTTACTAGTGTAAAGTTTATATCTTTGTCGCTTAATTTTTTATTAATTTCAAAGCTTACATTTAACACTCCATTTACTGCATAGAAGTATTGTGTTTGATTGTTTTTTTGTAATGTTTTACCGTTTACTTTAACTGCTATTTTACTTGTATCTTTCACTGTATAATTATTGTTATCAACTAGTAATGAGTATATGCTTACTTTGGTATTGTTTCGTTTGATGCTTGTGTTTATGAAATTAGTGTTCATTCTTTTTACTTCGACAGATCCATCTAATAGATTTTTAATTTCATGTCTTGTTCCAATATAGGAGTAAGTGTCCCCGGTTACTAGTGTGACTGTTATGTTTCGTTTCTGGAAACTTTCATTTAATTTAAATGTTGCATTGAGCACACCATTTTTTGCTTTGAAGTATTGTGTTTGATTATTTTTATGTAGTGTTTTGCCGTTTACTTTAATTGCTACCTTAGCAGAACCACTCATTGTATGATTATTATCATCTAGTAGTACTGAGTAGACATTATACGAGTTTAGGCTACGTTTAATTGTTATATTTGTGAATCTTGTGTTCATCTTTTCGATGTTAATGTATGTGTTTGATTCTTTTCTTTTATTATTAATATTAGTTACTGCGGTTATCTGTGCTTGTCCTGCTCTGAAACCATCAGGTATTGTGTAAGTGATTGATGCTTTCTTGTTTGTGGGTTTTATTTTTGATTGGTTTTTATTGTTAGTTATTGTTTTACCATTTACTTTAAAGACTACTGCATCGTTATCTTGAATATTTTTTGTTGCTGTGAATTTCACTGTATCTCCCATTTTAACAGTATTCTTATTGGCTGAAACTTTTAGGCTTGTATCGTTTGATGCAAATACACAGCCTGTCAGTAATAAAGTTACTAATAAGAATATTATTAAATATGCTTTTTTCACTTTACCTCCTCCATTTTATGTATAAATGTTTAAATTTTTGCCTAATTATTACTTTTAAATATAATAGTTTAAATAAGTTTATATATGAAGTGTAAAAATTGTGGGGTTGAAAATGATAATAATGCCCATTTTTGTAGAAACTGTGGAGGTAATGTTTTCATAGATGATAATATTTCTCCTAAAAGGTCATTTAATCCATTATTACTTGTTGGATTAATTATCATTGTATTTTTGGTGGCTATAGGTGGAGTGTCAGCATATATTATTTACTTTGATACGTCACCTGTAGAAATCATAAGCTTGACTAATGATGGAGCTAATGTATTGGAGAATAGTGAACTAGCTAAAAACATGCCCCAATCTGAGATATCAGAAAAAGTTTTAGCTCAGGCACAGAGTGGAGTGCCAATATATAAGATTGGAGATGGTAAAGGCCCTGTATCAGTGATTACTGCGGGTGTGCATGGTGATCAATTGAATCCAAGTGTTGCTGCGATGAAGATTATAAATTATTTGGATGGTAGGAAGATTAAAGGAACTGTATATGTTTTACCGTTTACTTCACCTGATGCTTTAAGTAAGAATACTAAGCTTACAAATGGAGTTAATCTTAACCAGGAAGCTGATAGGCCCGGTACAATATCATATAATGTAGTTCAATTTGCTTTTAATAATCATGCAAGTGCTGTTGGTGATTTTCATGAAACACAAGTTGGAAAAGATCCTGGACAAACAACTATTATGTGTACACAAGTACCTACATATGCTAGTTACCAGTTAGCAACGGATATGTCATCATTATCGTTAGATAAACAATTAACTTATCTGGTAGCTGGTATTACTTATGATGGGGCAATTGAAGATGAATTAAATCTTAAGGGTACACCTGCTGTTACTCCATTGGTTCAAGTTCCGGGTCATGGAAAAGTTTATCAATCCTCTGTAGATGAATCTTTCACACAAATGTTAGCTTTATTGTATGTTAATGGAAATCTTGATTCTAATGATTCATATCTAAAACTTGCTAATATGGATAGGGATGGATTATAACTAATCCCATTCCTTCTTTTTTTTTATTTTAATAGGAACAATAAAACACTATTCCTCCTGTTCCCCTAGCTAATCTTAAAAAGCAGTTATTCTTTAATGTTGTTTTCATGTTTTTTGGTACTGTTTTATCATCAATATATGTTCCGTATTCACTATTTGTATCTTCTATAGTCCATTTATCTTCATGGTAATAAAGTTTTAGGTGTGGTTTAGTTATACTTGACACTTTACAATAACCTTCATCTAGTAATATCATAGAATTTTTATCATCAACGTAATTGTTTTCTTTTCGTCCTACCAGGATTAAGTCTTCTTTACTTATTTTAAATGTTTTACCTTTATCCGGGCCATTTAAGATAGTTAAAGTACACTTTTGGGTACTGGTATTTTTTTGGTGTTTTTCATATATTTCAAATAAGGATAATAGTTCTTGTCTGAAAAGATCAATATCTAAGAATAAATCTTTAAACGCTGCTGTGTTAATTTTATATGCTTTCACAATTCTTGAACCAACTTTGTTAGGTATTTCTTTTCTAATTTCTTTTTCTTCTACTAAATCTGCATTTTCTAATTGTTTTAAGTGTTGACCTAACATTTGTGGAGATATATTAATATTATAATGTTCTAATAATAATGCATTTAATTCACGTGAATATAATGGTTCTTTTTTGATTATTTGAACCTGATTTTTTCGTTCAATATCAGATAATATTTCAATGATAGCAAATCTTACCCTATTATTTAGTGCTGAAACTTTTGATGATATTATGTCATATGTTTTATTACAGCTTTCTTTTGATTCATGATTTTCCATTTCAATTTCCCCCTCCCCTTTGAGAGTTGGTATGAAAATAATAATTCTACATTTACATACTATATCTAAATAAACATAGTTAATCATTTCATTTTTTTTTTATTCATAGACTTTACTCATATGAAAAATAAAATAATAACATATTTCTCAAAATTATTTTTTAAGTAATAACTAGTTCCTTTTTCTAAATAAATAAAGCATTATTACAATTTTAAATTATTATGTTTTATTACACATCTTTATTAATTCTATTTCTTTAAAATTCAGAAAAAAGATTAATAATTGTATATTATATTATTAATCTAATTTATCTTTTAAACCATATTTAAGTTGTATAAATAACTAGCTTTATATTAAACAATTTAAAAATATTTTAAACAAAAACATAAAAACTATGATAATATTAATAAAAAAGAGACAAAAATAATTCATATCAAAAAATAAGACCATTAAATAAACTAATTACTTTAATATATTTAAATACACTTCCTATATAAATACCAATTGTTTAATAAAATTAACAGTTAGAAGGTTGAACTATAATGGATAAAAAGTTAAAATAGCAATTGCTGTTATAGCAGTAATAATTATAGCAATAATTGCAGTTTTATTCCTTATAGGCAATTCAGAAAAAACATTACAAGGTACTGGAGCAAAAGTAACACTACCAAGCGATTATGAAATAGATTACACCAAGAGAATTGCTACAAAAGATGATAAAATAATACTATTTAATGGAATTATTGGTAACACATCCCTTACAACAGATTTCTACAAGGCAATCTCTGAAAATGGAAAAGAAGCAGGATATGAAGACATATCCGAGGATACCATCAATAACTTTAAAGTATACAAATACTCAGCAAAACCATCAAACCTAAAAACAGTAAGCTACGGATTATTAATGCAATGGGTAGAATACCCTCCAGTAGAACTAGTGGATTCAACAGGTCAAAAAATCGAAGCAGACCACTACAAAAAAATATATTACATAAGTCCTAATAACTCTACTGCAAATGAATTAACAATCATCGCTAAAAAACCAGACACTGATTTAAATAATAATGAAATAACAAAAATAATTAACAGTATATCATTAAATGAAAATCAAAACTAATATAAAAATAATCCCCATCAAATTTATTTTTTTTAGGATATATGTGAATATATGACGAATGCTTGCAGGATTATTCTTATCATCCTTCCAATAAGTTAATATCTTGATGAAAACAGGAACTATTAATCATAGTGTTTATTAAGATTAAATTAATAACCTGCTAGTAGATATCATTTATATTTGATTACTTTTCTCTTTTTACTTTTTTCCACAGGAAAATACTTTTTTTAATCTATTTATATAATAATATATAGGTGTAATGTTTTATGATTTTTAATGTAAGTGGAAGAACAGACATTGTTAATTATTATACTCCCTGGTTTCTAAACAGGTTAGATGAAGGTTTTGTTTATACAAGAAATCCTTATAATCCTAAACAGTTAACAAAGTATGATTTAAGTACTAGTAAAGTGGATGCATTTATTTTTTGTTCTAAAAATTATGAACCTATATTAGACGATATTCAAGAAATTGATAGTAAATATCCTATTTATTGTCATTACACGATTACTGGTTATGGTAATGATATTGAAGCCAATGTTCCGTCAATAGATGAGAGTATTGATACTTTAATTAGTTTGTCTGAGATTATTGGTTTTAAGAAGATTTCATGGCGTTATGATCCTATCTTTTTAACAGAAAAATATGATATAAATCATCATTTGGATACTTTTAGATATATGTCTTCAAGGTTGGATGGTCATATTTCGTCTTGTATTTTTAGTTTTATTGACATGTACCAGAAGGTTATTAAAAATATGCCTGGAGTTTCTGGTGTTGATTTAGATGATAAGATTAAGTTATTGGAAGGTTTGTCTAGTATTGTAAAAGGGTGTTCATTTAGATTACAGTGTTGTGCTGTTGGTGATGAATATGCAGATTATGGTATTCACAGGTCTGGTTGTGTTACATCTAAGATTTTAGAGGATTCTAATAATTTGCGTTTTAAAAATGTTAAACATACTGGTTCTCGTGAGGGGTGTATGTGTATTCCTTGGCGTGATTTTGGTCAGTATGATTCTTGTCCTAATGCCTGTAAGTATTGTTATGCTAATAAGAATCCTTTGGTTGCTAAAAGAAATTTTAAGTTGCATGATTCTTCTTCGCCTTTGCTTATTGGGGATGTGTTGGAGGATGATGTTGTTCATGAAGCTAAGCAAAGTTCTTTTCTTTTGAGGGATAAATGTCAAACTACTTTGTTTTAATATTTTTTTTGTGTATGTGTGTGGTCTGTGTTGGTTGTAATTTTTTCTTCTTGTGTACTTGTAGTGTTGTTTTTCTGGTGGTGTTTGTTTTTGGGGTTGTTGTTATACTCCCATATTTTTTTTTGATTATCTTTTTATTTTATTGTTTCTGATGTATATGTAATGATTACTGTTTGTATATTATACAGGTTAATGTATTTATTTAGTTTTTGTACTTCATATATTGTGTAGTTAATATGATTTCTATTATAATTTTTTTTCATGTTTTCCTTCTTAATGTCGATTAATATTTTTTTTATGTTTAATGATTAGCATGTAATTACAGGGTAATATGAATTCATAATTTTGTAATATGTTAAATTATTTATGAAAATTTTAATCAAAAATATTATTTTCTTAATTTATTATATAATTCTGTTACATTACATAGCTGTTAAAGAAAAAATTATTTAAATAAAAGTCAATAAATTAATATTAATTGTGACTTTCATAGTTAAATTGTATTAAATATTTCTTGGAAAACATATCCAATAAAATATAAAATGAAATTTGATTGATATGAATTACGATAATTTTGAAGAACAAGTAGAACTACTTAAAAGTTATATTAAACGAGTGTCTGATGGAGAAGACCTTGAAATTGTTCAAGCTGATTTTAAAATTAATTTTAAGCATGTGCCTGCAAAACTTATTGCAAAAGCTGAACAGAGAATGATGGCAGATGGTGCTAGAGTTGAGGATATTCAGAAACTTTGCAATATTCATTCCGTGCTATTTCATGAAATGACAGATGAGGAACGTTTAGAGCGTATGAAAGAGGAAATGGCTGCCCATAGCACTGTTTATATTAAGGATAAAAAAATTGATAATAAGAGTGATGAAATTTCTAAGAAAACTATTAAACTTAAGAATACTTCAGGTCATCCTCTTAATATATTAACTATTGAGAATGAAGCTATTATCATGTTACTAAAGGAAATTAAAGAGAAACTCAGAGATTCTGATAGTATTGATGTTATTAAAAAGGATATACCCCTGTTAAATTCTATCACACAGCATTATGCTAAGAAGGATGAACTTCTGTTACCTTTGCTCATGGAGGAGTACAATTATCCGGGTCCTGCCAGAGTTATGTGGGGTGCTGAGGATGATATCAGATTCCAGATGCATAATGTTGTCAATGTGGAAGATTTGTTAGGCGTCATAATGCTTGTTGAGGAAATGGTATATAAAGAAGAGAATATACTGTTTCCGTTATGTGCAGAAAATTTTAGTGAAAATGACTGGTTATTAATATCTAATGATATGCACCTTTATAGTCCTTGTATTGTAGATACTTTGCCTTTATGGGATAAAAATAATGATGTCTATGACTTAGATGTTGATGATGATAAAATTATTCTACCTGGTGGTAGTTTGTCTCTTAATCAGTTACGTGCTATGCTAAATATTTTACCTATGGAGATTACGGTTATTGATGAGAATGACATTAACCGATTCTTTGATGAAACTGAGAATAAGGTGTTCTTAAGGCCTAAGACTGCTCTTAATCGTGACATGCATTCTTGCCATCCACCCCGTGTTATGAATATGGTTGATAAGTTGTTGAAAGATTTTAAGGAAGGTAAAAGAGATAGTATGCATGTTTTATCATATGTTGATGGTAAGCAGGTTTTAACCAATTATTATGCTCTCAGGGATAATAATGGTGTTTATCTTGGTACTATGGAGGCAGTTCTTCCTATTGATGGTATTGTTGATTGTACAGGCAATAATATGACAGGTCCTATTGGGATGGATAAGATTTTTCCTTAATCACCATTCATCATACTATTTTTTTAGAAAGAATTATTAATTATTAGTGTACATATTATTATTTAGAGTATTATATTAATTTTATTTTTTTGAGAGTATTTTTTATGAAACAGATTGTTTATGATATTGTGGTTTTTCTTCATCTGATGGGTTTTACTAATAAGAATACTAAGCTTAAGCTTCTTACTAATATGTATAATGATAAGGTTGAGATTGAAAGTGAAGCCTTGGTTAATATTGTTGAATCTATTGTGGATGATTTGAAAAAAAGGAATGTTAATGAGAGTATTGTCTCATGCTTGTATGACTTTATTGATTTGATTAATCATGAAAGTTCTTATTAGATGTAGTCTTCCAGTATTTTTGAGTATTTTTCTAACTGTTTTTTTAACTTTTTTTTATCATCATATTCTATTTGTTTTATGAATTGTTTGTGTTGTTTATCGTTTATTGGTGTTTGTTTTATCCATTGTTTCAGGTATATTATGTCTTCTTCTTTTATTTGTTCTTCGCATGTTATTGAGTCTATTATTCCTTTAAGTACTATTAGTTTTAGTTTTGGTGCCTTGTATTCTGGTGATCTTTTTATTGGCTGTAATGTATTTATTATTTGATGTTTTTCTTTTCTTGTTGGTTGGTTGTTTATTATATATGATGTTTTAAGCAGTACATTCTCGATTAATGGATGAGCATTTGTGCACTTGTTTGAATCATACCATGTTTCCAACAGGTTGTTATGATTTTCTGTTACACTTTCAGCATAATTTAATTTCTTAAGTAATCCATATAGATAGTTATAATCATAGTCAAAGCTTCTGTCAAAGTCACGTTTACAGTTAGGCCTATAATAATATGTTTTAAGAAAGCTGCTTCGATCCTCATAATCAGCCAAGTAATTATATAACTGGTAAGTCATCTGAGCATCAGCCATAGCATTATGTGCATCATATGTTGTATTCAAGACATTAGCAACAATATAACTGAGACTATTATCAGGTAATGAAAGATTACGCTTACAGGAGTTTAGTGTGCAGTAATATTCAAATGGTGGTATTGGCATATTATATCGGGTAAGTGCCTTTGATATAACACTTAAATCAAATGTAATGTTCTGTCCGACAATAACATTTCCTAACAACAAATCATTATATTCTTCATAGAATTCTGGAAATGTTGGAGAATCTACCACATCCTCTGGGTGGATGCCAGTGAATGCTATGTTAAAATCATCAAAATGTGCTTCAGGATTTATCAGAGTATATACCTCATCAGTTACTTCTCCACCTTCTACTACCACTATTCCTATTGATGACATGGAATTACTAAGCCTGTTGGGTGTTTCTAAGTCTAAAACAATATAATTTTCCATCAAATATACAACCAAATTATTATTTTTCTTTTAATAGAATAAATTCTATTTAGTATATTTATGAAAATATGTAAAAATAGTTTCGTAACTATAGAATAGAAAAAAAAATAAAGAAATTATAAAAAAAAGATTAAAAAAAAATTATACTCTAAAAGTATAATTTCTGGAATAACTTAATGTTTCCCTAAATTCAGGTATGACTACAGTTAAATTATTTTTACCGGATTTATAATATGATGGTAGTTTGAATTTGAAATTAACAAGACCATTCTTAATATTAAACTTCACGGCAACTTTGTTCTTTTTCAAATATTTACCGTTAATTTTCACCTTAAGATATG
The DNA here is from genome assembly GCF_034480035.2 of Methanosphaera sp. ISO3-F5. Taxonomy (NCBI): domain Archaea; kingdom Methanobacteriati; phylum Methanobacteriota; class Methanobacteria; order Methanobacteriales; family Methanobacteriaceae; genus Methanosphaera; species Methanosphaera sp. ISO3-F5. The sequence goes on along the minus strand of NZ_CP118753.2, from coordinate 1,132,152 downwards.
AATCATATTTAACTGTCTTCTTATATCTGTCAACCAGTTTACCAGTAAAATGCAATGTCCTGTTTTTAACACTTATCTTTGATGATATTATTCGTGCAGGAATCTTCTTTATACTAATTCTAGTCTTATATTCCTTACGATAAGCACCATGTACATAAACAGTAGTTAACACATAAGTCTTAGCCCAATAATTGCCTTTAAATGTGTGATTATATACAGTATCACCATTTTTAACAAATTTATACAAGGTCTTATTCTTAGAGTTCAATAAGGTTTTACCATTAATTTTATAGATAATTTTACCACCAATAACCCTTGTATTGTTACTATTATAACGGACAAATGACTTGATAGTTAACTTACCACCATAATACACTGCAGAATTATGATATGTTCGAACTCTGAAGAAATCATCAGATAATTTTATGTGTGAAGCCTGTGACTTACTGTTTTCATAGTTTGCATTTTCAATATAATTCATATAATATGTGTGATTCTTTTTACTCCAAAGATTTTTTAACACATGTTTATACTTTACAGTTCCATTAACTACTTGAACAAAGATGGTTTTACCACTAGAATATTTTAGCGTTTTTCCATCAACATTAACAGATACTTTACCTGTATTGATCTTATTTCCGAACTCGTCAGTAATAGTACCAGTTAATTCAACCTTATTATCATGTATTGCTTTATTATGAGTCACTATATTAGTTCTTGCTTTTCTTATGAAAAACTTGGCATTTTCAACTTCAAGGAAATTATCCAATACAGGGATTGTATATGAAGGATAGTACTTAGTGTTTGTTTGTATATTATCCACGTATTGTCCACTTCTTACTCCCACATGACGTCCATCATCATTACTGACAGTTACCTTGATACTACTGTTTACAATATTGTTCTTAAAGTAATATGTTAATATTTGTCTTCTCTGCACTCCATACCTATCATGAGCTGATAACATTCTACTATAGTTAAGCATGAGCTTTTCTTCGTCTTTGAAATTTTTTAACATACCATTCTGGTAGTGTCTTACCCTGTTTGGAACTACTACATATTCTCCAGGTTTCAGTACTCCTGATCTTTTAAGTAATTGACCATCACGTTTTATAAGTAGATTAAATGTACCATTTGGTGCTTTAATAACGTAGTGTGCTAAGGTTGCTCTTCCTTTTATGTCAAATATTTTCTTTAGTTCACTATCTATCATATGGTTACTGTTTATCATGTTTAATGAGTAACTTTCAATGTTTCGACAGGTAGTTCCTCCTTCAAGTCCTCCTGTTCCAACAACCCAACCTGTTTTACTTATCATCACATGACAGAAGTATGATCCATCTGTCTTGAATTGTTTAAGTATTGTATCATTATATTTGACGTTTATTGTTGCCTTTGATGTTGTGTCTCTGCGGAAGGATACGCTGCTGTCATTGTTTTCTCCTTGAACTATTGTTGTACAGCATCCCTCATCTATCTCTGTGTCATTATCTGATTGTGTGATTTTCTTGGTTTTCACTGTTTTCTCTGTTTCTTTGGTTATGATAGTATTATCGTTATTTTCTTCTTGTATTGTAGGAGTAACTGTTTCTTTAGTAGTGTTACTATCTGTTGCAGTTACTACTCCTATTAGTGTGAATATTATCAGCAGGAATATTAGTGCTGATAAATATTTTTTATACATAATACCTCCCCTAATATTTTTGTTTTAATATAGTAGGTACTATTAGGTATATATCTGTAATTATTTATCATTACCTATTAAAATATTGTAAAAAAAAAAATAGTTTTGATTAAGAATTATACTTTAACAGTATAATTCCTATTGTATGAGGAGGTTATCCTTGTCTCTGGTATAATAAGGCTTAATTTGTAAACTTTTGCTCTGTACTCTAGAGGCACTGTGAATTTAAAGTTTATATATCCTTTTTTAATAAGAAACTTTCGTGTAATCTTATTATTCTTTAATGTTTTACCATTTATTTTTATCATTACATGTGAATCATATTTTATAGGATTCTTATTATTATCCACCAGTTTTCCCCTGACTTTAATCAGATTACCACGGGTACTGATATTAGCATTTATTATACGTGTCGGAATTCTTTTTACAGTAACATATGTATTGTATTCCTTCCTGTAAGCACCATTAACATAAACAGTTGTTAGGGTGTACCTTTTTGCACCATAATATCCTTTAAAAGTATGGTTATAAACAGTTTTACCATCCATGACACGCTTGTATAATGTTTGATTCTTTGAATTAAGTACTGTTTTACCATTTATCTTATAGAATACTCTGCCACCATCAACAAAACTATTATTCCTATTGTATCTAATAAATGAATTTATACTTAATTTATTACCGTATATAATAGTTGATTTATGATAACTTCGTAGTCTGAAGAAATTATCAACACTTATACTGGCAGTACCGGATTTACTTGTATCATATACTGAGTTAGCCATGTAGGTCATCATATAATCATGATTTTTCTTACTCCAAAGATTAGTTAACACTGATTTATACTTAACACTTCCATTAACTACATTAACATGGATATTTCCATGCGAGTTTTTAAGAGTTTTTCCGTCAACCTTTATAATAACCTGGCCAGTATTTACATTTCTGCCAAACTCATCACGTACAGTACCACTTAATTCTACCATACCAGTACTTGAAACTATATTTTTCACTGATACTTTAGTTCTTGTTTTACGCAAAAAGAAGTTAACAGTATCCAAGTGTTTGGAGCCGTCAATAACAGGTATGCTGCTTGATGAGTAGTAATTATTATTTGTTCTGATGTCATCAATCAGGTAAGCGGTTCTTCTGCCAACATACCTACCATTATCATTAGTGGCAGTTACCTTAACAGTACTGTTCACCCGGTTATTCTTATAATAATAGGTTACTATTTCTCGCCTGTTTACTCCAAAGCCGTCACGTGCAGTTAGCATACGAGAAGTATATATCATCCTATCCTCTGTTTTAATATCATCCACACTATTCTTCCTGAAAAAGTTCATACTATTCGGAACAATCAGGTATTGTCCACTCTTCAAGACACCAGAATCCTTAAAGACCCTGTAACCATTCTTAATAATTAAACTATAACTACCATTAGGAGCTTTAATTACAAAATGACCCAAAGATAAACGGGACTCCTGGTTATAAATATTATTCATATTCTCGGAAGTGATACTGTTCTTATTAATCATACTAAGAGCATTATCTTCAATAGCATGATTAACCTGAGAATTATCTGCTCCACCATTACCCACCATCCAACCATCCTTACTTACTAAGACATGGAAGAAGTAGGATCCTTCCTTATACTGTTTAACTATTGAATTATCATGTTTAACATTAATTGTTAACTTATTAGTTGCATCACGCCTAAACGAGATACTGCTATCATTATTATATCCCTGTATAATAACAGAACTACAGCCAGTTCCAGTATCTTCATCAGTTAATTCTGTATCATCAATTACTTTATTATTTTTTTTATCATCCACATTCTCGGAAAGTGTATTATCATGTGATACTACTTTATCTTCTGTGAAAGCTGTTATCTTCTCTGTATTAACAGTATCATTACTTGTGTCTGCTGCAGAAACTATAGATAATAATACTACTGTTAGCATTAGCATTAATGTTATATGCATTATTTTTGTCAAAAGATAACACCTCCATAGCCTTTGTTACATAATAGGTATTATGTGGACTTTCATTAAAAATAGTTTTCCCCAAAAATAGGGGAATGATGAAGGGGAGGTTAAAAAAATAGTAAAATACTATTTTACGCTAAAACTAGTCTTAGCAGATGTGGTTTTATAATTAGCATTTCCAGAGTAAGATATGCTTACTTTGTTGGTTCCCTTTTTACTTGTTGTGTACTTGTAAGTGTATACTCCTTTACTGTTAGTTTTAACAGTTACTGCTTTACCATTTACTGTGATTTTTATCTTAGTATTCTTTAGTATAACATTTTTGTTGTTAGTTAGTTTTCCTGTTATTGTTACTTTACTGCCCTTCTTGGTTGCTTTAATCTTATTTACTGTTATTCGTGTTGCTCGTTTTACTGTTTTGAATGTTGTCTTCTTAGTTACTGCTTTATAGTATGTGTTGCCCTTATAGGTTACAGTTATATTATTGGTTCCTACCTTTGTAGCAGCTACCTTCTTAGTGTACACTCCCTTACTATTTGTTTTAACCGTGTATGTCTTACCGTTAACTGTTACTTTTATGGCCGTGTTTTTGAGGATTGTTCCTGTTTTGTCTGTTAGTTTTCCCGTGATTGTTACCGTGTCATTATATGTTTTCTGTTTTATACTAGTAACTGTTATCTTGGTTGTTCTCTTGGTTACTGTGAATGTTGTCTTGTTTGTGCTGGTTTTGTAGTTGTTGTTTCCTGCAAATGTTATTGTTACATTGTTTTTTCCTACTTTGCTTGTTTTTATTGTTTTGTTGAATACTCCTTTAGTATCTGTTTTAAGTGTGTATGCTTTACCGTTGAATGTTAATTTTAGGTTAGTGTTTTTTATTATGTTTCCTGCTTTGTTGGTGAATTTACCCTTGATTATTATATTGTCTTTGTATTGTGTTGTTGTTATCTTGTTAAGGATTATTTTTGTTTCCATTATTACATTGAATGTTTTTGTTGTAGATGTGCTTAAATGGACTAGGTTTTCTTCATATGATGCTGTTACCTTGTTTGTTCCTGCCTTGGTTGCTTTTGTATTATATGTGAATATTCCTTTATTATCTGTTTTTACTGTTACAGTGTTTGTGTTTATTGTTAGTTTTAAGGTACTGTTTGCTATATTTTCTCCGTTTGTTGTTAATTTTCCTTTTATTGTTATCTGATTGTTCTGGATTACATTGTTTGTTGGTACTGTTAATGTTATCTTTGTTTGTGTCTTGTTATCGTTTATAATATTGTCTTCTATCCTTGTAAATCCGTCATCATATATTTGTCCGGGGTAACTTGTTCTGGTATCGTTTGTATTGTTTTTTATTAATGCTCTTGATTCATTTATTATAGTGAATGCATTGCTTGATTTGTCTGTGCTGTTTATCATCTTGTTTTGTACAAACAGGTTTTCTATTATGAATACATCACTACCTTTCGTGTTTATTGCTGATCCGTTTATTGCAGTGTTTTTGGTGAACGTGTTGTATGCTATGTTTATGTCTTCTTCACACTTTTCGTTTACTTTTATTGCTCCTCCTTCGGGGGCAGTGTTTTCTGTGAAGGTGTTATTCATTATGTAGGCATTGTTTGCTTCTTCTACGCATATTGCACCACCTTCTTCGGCTCTGTTTTGATGGAATTTGTTATGGTTTATTTGTACTCCATCATTACTTGTTTCAACATCACTTGGTAGTAATCCTTCTTGTACTGGCACGTAGTTTCCTATTGCGCCACCTGTTTCTGCATAGTTATTTGTGAATGTGTTTTCTGCTATTAGCATGTTTCCGTACATGTCTTTGTAGTATGTTGTCTGGTCTGGTCTTCCCCATGCATCATATGTTGTCCTACTGTAGGAGTATACTCCACCAATGTTTTCTATTGCCCCACCAAATATTGCATTATTTTCTGTGAATAGGGAGTTGGTAACTATTAGTTCTCCATATAGGTTATCTATTGCTCCTCCATCTGAGTCTGCAATATTTTTTATGAAATTACTGTACCTTACATTTACAATTCCTTTTTCGTTTACTAATGCACCACCATTGTATGCAGTGTTACTTGTATAATTGTTCCTATGTAGTTTAGTCTCTGATTTGAAGCTGTAAATTGCTCCTCCTCTCCATTCTGCATGATTTTTTGTGAATTGATTGTTTGTTGCATTGAATTTGTCATTATAAGAGGATACTGCTCCTCCGTATGAGTCAGTGTTTTTATTGCTGATAAAGTTGTTGTTTTCCAGGATTAATGTTCCTTTTTCTGTGGATATTCCACCACCATAATCATTGCATTCATTGTTTGTGATATTTGTGTTGGTTATTTTTATGTTTCCTTCACTACTGTATAATGATCCTCCTTCTTGTGGTGCTTTGTTATTGTTTAGTACTGTTTTGTCGATATTTATGTTTCCATAGAAGTTTCCTATTGCTCCACCTGATTCGTTTAGTACTTTGTTGTTCTGGAATTGTGTGTTTGTTATGCTTATTTTTCCATAGTAACTGTGTATGGCTCCTCCATACCCTGTTGCAGTGTTTGCTGTGAATTCTGAGTCTGTTATTGTTAGTTTGTTATGTGTGTATATTGCTCCTCCGTTTGCTTCTGCTTTATTGTTTTTGAAGGTTGATTTTGTGATAGTTAATGTTGTGTCATCATCACCAAATATTGCTCCTCCCCCTGTTGCTTTGAAGTTTTGTAGTATTGCATTGTTTAGTGTGAATGTTGCACCTGATTCTATGCTTAGGAATTGATATTTTTGTTGTCCATCAAGGGTTATTCCGTTTGCGTTGATAACTAGTGGCTGGTATTGCTTGTCGTATGTCATGCTTGTTGTTGCATTGTAGTTTCCCTTATTAAGGTTTATCGTATATGTGTCGTAGTTGTTATTTTTTGCATCTTCTATCTTGTCTGCTAGTTGTTGGTAATTGGATACGCTTGTTGTGTATGTTGTTCCCGTTGAGGACTTGGTTGTTTTATTATTTTTATTTATTTTTGCTTCTTTTTGTATTGATTCAATATTAGCAGTACTAGTAGTAGTTGTTTTTTCTTTTACTATTTTGTCCTGTGTGTTGGTGTGGTCTGTTGTGTTTTCTGCACTTACTACACCTACCAGAATTACTAGTAATGCTAAGAATATTATTATTCTTTTAATGTTATTTTTTATCATTACTATCACCATGTTAATGATATGATATTTTCTTTGATTAAATTCTTATTTAAGTAGGTTAAAGTAATTGTTTTCATTAATAATGTACTTAGTAATAGAATATCATTAAAAAAAAAGGTTGAAGGATGGAGGGGATAAAATTTTATATGTTATTTTTTAACTGTTTTGAATGTGGTTTTACTGGTTACTGCCTTGTATTTACTGTTTCCCTTAAATGTTACAGACACGGTATTTGTTCCAACCTTGTTTGCTACAACTTTCTTAGCGTAAACACCTTTACTGTTAGTTACCACTTTATATGTTTTACCATTAAATGTCACTGATAATGTGGTATTCTTCAGAGTATTTCCTTCTTTAGTTGTGAATTTACCAGTTATTGTTATTTTGTCTTTTAATTTTTTCTGTGGAATTTTTGTGATTGTTACTTTAGTTATTCTTTTGTTAACTGTCACTACCTTTGAAGCTGAAGTTGATAAATAATTCTTGTTTCCTGCATAGCTTAGTTTTAATGTGTATTTTCCAATATTCTTTGTTGTTACATTTATTGCGAAATATCCTGTTTTACTTGTTTTGGCTGTGTATTTTTTGTTATTGAATGATATTGTGATGTTTTGGTTTTTCACTGGGTTTTTGTTGTTTAATAGTTTTCCGCTTATTTTTAGTTTAGTTCCATAGTATGCAGTGTTAAGTTTTGATAAAGTTATTGTTGTGTCTTTTCTGTCATCAAAGGTGTTCTGGGTTATGTTTGTGTTTCCTTCGTCTAGTATTGGGTTTCCATAGCTACTGTATTTGTAAACGTTTTTTGTGTATTGTTTTCCATCATTTTTTATGGCTTCTTTTGTTAGGTTGTCCTTGTTTCTGTGGAATTTGTTTTTGATTATTAGTACATCACCATGATCTATTTTTATTGCTGCTGCTTCGTCTGTTGCTTCGTTTTCTATGAATTTGTTGCTTTGTATTGTTGTATCGGATCCATAGTAATTGTATCCTGTTTTTGGTACTGTCCTATACTTTGTCACATACCTAGTGGCTGTTCTATAATCATATCCACCAGTATATCCATATTGTGGTATTTGGATTGGTGTTGAAAAGCCCATAGGATTATAGTTATATGTTGTAGTATAACCTGTGATTCCATAGTTTTTTGTTGGATTCCAGTATTGTTCTAGATACTGTTCACCTTCTATGTAGGATTCTTGTCCCATGTAAGTATATGATTCGCTGCGAGGTATGTTTGCTATAGCTCCACCATCTTCGGCCTTATTCTTGACGAACTGGTTATATGTTATGTTTGTATCATATGAACCGTATATGCATATTGCTCCGCCGTCATCATCTGCCTTGTTGCTTGTGAAATTATTTTTTGTTATTTTTGCATCATAGCTTCTGTAGATGTAGATTGCCCCGCCATCTTCTCCTGCACTATTTCCTGTGAACTGTGAGTTTGTTACTGTAAGGTCTCCGTAGGAGTATACTGCTCCTCCGTCTTCATCTGCCTTATTATATGTTAGTTTTGAATTTTTTATTGTTAGTGTTCCATTGTTTTCTATTGCGCCACCATTTTCTGATACAAATTTGGTTAATGTTATCTTGTTCAGTTCTAGTGTGTAATCTTCGTCTACTTGGATAAACTGGTATTTTCCTTGACCGTTTATGATAGCATTGTTTGCATTGATTACTAGTTTTGTGGTTTTCTCTGTGTTTGCCCAGACTAAAGTTTTTGTTGCATTGTAGTTTCCTTTTTTCAGGTTAATTGTGTATGTGGTGTAATTGGATTTCTTTGCCTGATTAATTTTATCTGATAATTGCTTATAGTTTGCTGCGGTAGTGATGTATGTTGATGCTTTTGTATCGGTTGTGTTTGCAGATCCTGTTTTTGTATCCTTATTATTTTGTTTATTTATATTTTTTTCATATTTTACTTCATTAATAGTATCTACCTGTTTGGCACTTGTTAGTGTTGTGTCTTTAACTGTATCATCAGATACTGTTTCTGCTGCACTAACTACGCCTACTAATAGGAATATTAATGTAAGTAATAAGAACATTCTTTTAATGTTTTTATTCATCATTTTTACACCCGTAAAAAAATTTGATTATTTGATTAAGAATAGGTTTAATCAATGATATTTAATTTAAAGCAGTTTATATATAAGTAGATTAAATAAAAACATTTCATCATAAAATTAATAAAAAAAAATGGTGGAGGTTAAGAAGGATTAATAGACTTTAAATGTTACAACTTTATTATTTGCTTTATAATTTTTTGTTCCAATAAAACTAACTGTTACTTTATATGTGCCTCTTTTATAGGGTTTATAATTGTATGTGTATACTCCTTTATTGTTTGTTTTTACTGTTACGGTTTTATTGTTTGTTTTTATTTTTATTTTCGTGTTTGTTAGTGTTTTTCCGTTAGCACTTTTTAGTGTTCCTTTGATTGTTATGGTTTTGTTATTTTTTGTGTTTTTTATCTTGTTTATTGTTATTTTTGTGTTTTGTTTGCTTGTCTTGTATGTTGTTTTTATGCTTTTTGTCTGGTATTTCTTGTTGCCTGGATATGTTATTGTGATGTTGTTGCTTCCTACTGTATTGGTGGTGGTTGTGTACTTGTATATTCCTTTAGTGTTTGTTTTTACTGTTATTGTTTTCTTGTTGTGTTTGATTTTTATGTTGGTGTTTTTTAGTATCTTGTTGTTTGCATCTTTTAGTGTTCCGGTGATTGTTATTTTGTTGCCGTATTTTGTTGTTTTTATTTTGTTTACTGTTAGTTTGGTTGTTATTTTGTTTATGATTAGTCCGTTCTTGTATGTTTTGGTTAGTGTTGTGAATTTGTTGTTTCCTTTGTATGTGAATGTTATGTTTTGTTTTCCGCTTAGTTGTTCTGGTGCTGTGAATTTTATGGTTATTGTTCCATTTTTTACTGTTCCTGTGATTGTTTTTCCGTTTTTGTCTTTTAGTGTTTTACCGTTTAGTTTTATGGTTATGCTTCCGTTTTGTGCATTGTACTTGTTTTTTCCTGTTTTTCCGTTACTTATTTTTAGTATGAGTTTTGCTGTTTTTCCTATTGTTACTTTTGTTGTTGTGTACTTGAATACTGGTGTTATTCCGTTTATTTTGATTTTTGTTGTGTTTGTTGCCGGGGTTTGTGTGTGATTTCCGTTGTATACTATTTTCAGGTTGTATGTTCCCTTGTTATAGGTGGTTGGTATTGTGTAGTTATGGTTTATGTTTCCATTTTGTATTGTTGTGGTTGCTATTTTCTTGTTTCCTATGTAGATTATTGCTTTACCTGACTTTACTTTGGTTGTTCCTGTTTTTATTGTTGCTTTTATATGTGCTTTTGTTCCTATTTTTGTTGTGTGTGTTTTTAGTGTTATTGTTGTCTTTGTTTGTATTCCTAGTATGTTTGTTGCTTCTGCTTTCTGGTAATCGTTTGTTCCATGGTATGTTACTTTTATTGTGTGTACTCCACTTTTTGCTTTACTGCTTATCTGGTAGTTGGTGCTTGCTTTTCCTAGTGTTACGTTTACTGTTTTTAGTTTTTTGTTGTCAAGGTAGAATGTTGCTTCGCCTGTGCTTATTTTTCCTCCTGTGCTTGTTGTTATGTTGGCTGTTAGTTGTGCTTTGTATCCTATCTGTTGTAGTGTTCGTGCTACTTTGATGTTTATTTTTTCTGCTTGTTTTGTGAATGTTGCTCTTGTTGTTGTTGTCTGGTTTTGGAAGTTGTTTCCTGTTACTGTTATTGTTAGTTGGTATGTTGTTGGCCTGTACAGGTTTGGTATGGTGTATTTTAGTGTGCTTTTTCCGTTGTTTACTTTGCTTGATCCTATATTATTGGTTCCTAGTTTGTATGTGACTGTCAGGTTTTCCTGTTTGTTTGTGGTTGTTTGTATGTTTGCTGTTATTGTGATTGTGTCTCCTATCCTGGCTGTTATTGGAGTGGTTGTTATGTTTGTGAAGTATTGGAAGTTGTTTGTTATGTTGTTTGTTCCCTTGTTGTTTACTGTTTTGTCTCCTGTGCCTGTCTTGGATACTAGTGAGTTTGTTTTTATTTGGTTGTTTCTTGTTTGTTGTTCTAGTTTTATTGTGTTTTGTGTGTTTGTGTGTATTGTGTTGTATGTGATTATGTTGTTTGTGCTTTCTTGTGTCAGCATTATTCCTTCTTTTCCTGATTCTATTGACTCGGAGTGTGTTGCCTGGCTGGTTGGTCCCATGTTTTCTTCTTTTAGTATTATTGTGTTGTTTTGTATTTCATTGTTGATTGCTCTTGTTCCTGCTATACCATATGGGTATGTTCCATTTGCCTGTATGTTGTTGGATATTATTTTGTTGTTTCCTGAATCGAATAGTTCTATGCTGTATATTGAGGATGCTGTTAGGTAAATGTTGTTTCCTGTGATTGTTGATGTTGTACTGTTTTCTAGTGTGATTCCATGTGCATAGTCTCCTCTGTTTGTTCCTTGCTTGTACACGTCTACTCGTATGTTATTGTTTTTTATTATGGTCTGTGCACTGTTTCTTCCTGCTATGAATCCTGTTGCAAAGTATCCCCCTGTTAATGTAACATTGTTGCTTATGTACTGGTTGTTGGATGCGTTTACTGAGTATATTGATGTTCCCCATTGTCCTCCTAGTACTCCCATACCATAATTGTATGGTCCGTAACCATTAATGTTTATATTATTTTCTGTTATACGGTTGTCATTACAGTTAAAGTATAAGTCAATTCCCACTATACTGTTTCTGCAATCATTAGTTGGGAATGTATACTTCTTGAATTCTGAGGTTCCGGTCACAGTGTTTTTATTAATGTTGTTGCCAGAGGAGTATAATAATATTATTCCATGGTTATGCAGTACTTCCTGTATTGTTCCTATTCTTTCATTGAACATTATTGAATCAGCATATGCTACTGGTTTTCCGGATTGGTTAATGTTTATCCGGTTGTCTTCTATCTTGTTAGAATCTGAGGAGTATGTGAGTATTCCATTGTTAACATAGTCTCCACTTGTTGTTAATGTGTTAGATTGTATTATGTTACCGTTTGATCCGTATAGGAATATTCCCAGGCTTTCATATTCTGCATAATTGTCTATTTTTGTGTTTGTTATTCGACAATTGTTCACTTCTATTAATTCTATACCATGTACTGTTGTATTATGTGCCTTATTTCTTATTGTTATACTGTTTATTGTTGAAGCGTGTGCATCACCTGTGAGTGTAATTGTTCCATCAAGTATTACACAGTTTTTACCAGTAATGTGTACTTTCTTGTTGAATGTGAATGATTTGTCCTTGAATGTTCCTTCAAGGTTTACGGTTGCATTCTGTTTTATGCTGCTTTTCTGGATTCCATCAGTAAACCATGTGTTATAGTTATTATCGGTTACTGTTATTACCTGATTCGTGTCCCGGTCAGTATTACTATTAGCATTAACTGGCTTTTTATATGCTTCCATTCCTGATAGCTTATTTGCGGTTAATACGTTGGATGTTGTCACTGTTACGTTTACGTCTGCATCATATTGTGATCCTGTTTCTTCAAGGTTTACTGCGTACTCTGCATCTGTTGTGATAGTGTTACGTGTAACCATTATGTGATTAATCTTCTTTGTATTAGATTGCTGTTTGAAGAGTATTCCTTCTTCTTTACTGTTTATTTTATTGTTGTCAATGATTAGGTTAGTATAGGTTCCCTTGGAATGTATACCAGTACTGTTTTCTGATATGATAGTGTTACCTGTTATCTGTGCATTGCTTCCCCTTATTTCGATACCTGCACCATTTAATGACTTGATTGTATTGTCTTTTACTTGTACATTGTCACTGCCGATTGTTATACCATATGAAGTATCTGTTACATGAACATTATTGTTTGATACTACTGCTCCTTCACAGGCGTATATTCCTTCATTGATTGCATGCACATCATTATATGTGATTATATTGTTTTCATAGTCCTGGGTTGAAATTCCCCTGAATCCACCATTTACTGTGTTATGGGTTATTCTGTTATTTCCTCCCATTACTTGTATTGTATAACACCATGATGTGATGTCTCCACGAGCTGTTACATTGTTACCTGTTATGTTGTTATAGTCACTTGGTCCTGCTTCGAATTTAGCATCTATACTTCCATAAATACTCAGGTATATACCATTTGCTCCTCCACATCGGATAGTATTGTTTGCAATGTTATTATAGTAACATTTACCGATTAGGAATGTGATATATCTCCAATCATCACCTTCTCGTTCAAAACTGTTAAAACGTATACTGCTATGGTTCATGTTATCTGCTACAAATCCATATGATCTTAAGCCTAACGTTTTTATAGTGTTATTTTCCACAACAATGTTTGATGCATTTTTTACCTGAATACCCCTGATTAAAGTACCATTATTGAATATGTTCAGGTTAGTTATCTTTGACCCTGATGCCTTATCTCCTAATACAAATACTGTACTATCATATAGTTTGGCATCCTTATTAAGACTAGTGAATGTTATATGCTTATCCACTGCAAAATTACAGTTTTTGAATGAACCTTTAAGGTTTACTGTGTCACCATCCTGTATAAGACTGGTACTGCTTGGAAATTCATCTTCACTGGACTGTTTAAAGTATGTGTCAAAGGTTTTGTTAGTAACTGTTATTGTACGTCCTGCCTGTTTAAGTGTTTTATTTTTTTCATATTTTTTCTCTAATACTTTACTATTAGTTTGAATATTATCATCCAATACGCTGTAGGTTTGAATGTCACTATTATGTGTGCTGTCCTGAGAATCTGCTGTATCTGTAACATTACCTGTTGCTGATACTACTCCCAGACAAGCTAATAGTAAAACTAATGTAAATATTAAGAACTTACTTATAGTTTTCATTATCCCACACCATTAAAGTCTTCATTTAAAGACCATTACAATATCATTTAATCAAAATTGACTAAATTTATATAATATGTTATATGTTCCACATACAATAAAAAGAATTACATAAAAAAGGATTACTAAATGAAATATTATTATAATAAAATATTTCATAATCGTTCAAAGTACATAGAAAGAAAAAAAAATGATTAAAAATGTTAGTTAGTATAAAAATAATTATTTACTTAAATGGGGGGTTAGATTAAGGTGATGAATTTATATTACTGTTTGTTTTAGTTGATTAGTGCGTAGTATGTGTCTTGGTTGTCTTTTAGTAGTTTAAGTGTAATGTTTTGTTTTGTGTAGTGTTTTTGTATTTCTTCGTCTAGTAGTTGTTCTAGTGTTTGGTTTGTGTTGTTTCTTGTGTTGTTTTGTGTCAGGTATTTGTTGAAGTTGTTTAGTATTGTTTTTTTGTTGGATATGTTGTTTTCTAGTAGTTGTTCTATGTTCTTGTTTACCCATTTTGTTATGTCTTCTTGTTTTAGGTTTTTGTACTGTATTAACCTAGCACCTATTATATTTTCGTTTTTCTTATCATATTTTTGTACTTCTTGTTGAAGTATCTTGTTTACTGTTTCATTATATTCATATTCTTTTGTGAAGTTGTTTTTTAGTTGTTCTGGTATTTGTTGATATAGGTCATCTTTTATTATTGTGATGTTTTTCTTGTATAATGTTGTCAGTAACTTTTCGTTCAACTCTTCAACTGATACTATGTCTTCAGGGTTTCCAGTATATTCAAGATGACACTCCACCCATTTTGTTATGATTCCCTTCATATCTTCTTCATGTATAATGGTAAAACTGCTTAATATTCCAGTACTATCCTCATATTTTGTATTATATTTTTCTCCAAGTTTATCCAGCATAATGTTTAACAATCTTTGCAATGTATCTTCCGAAATCATTGAATTTTCTTCTTTAAGGTATTGACGTAACTGTATCTGGAGTGTTTCCCTTTTTATTTTATCATCACTATTTCCCGTGTATTTTAGGTTTTTGTTAAGCCACTTGCATATTTTATTGTCTGAGTCGAAGATGTCATTTGTCAGTTCATCTTTAATTTTTATTTGTAGAGTGTCTGATGCTTTTTTGTCTATTATTTCTATGTTTGGATACCATGTTACATGTCCGTTTCCTGGTGTGTCTCTTTGTGTTGTGTCCTTGGTTATGTGGCTGTAGTAATCCTGTACTGCCTTCCCTATTATTTGGCTGAATGTTCTTTTTACACATACCTTTGTAAATCCTGCTTCCTGTAGTTGAGAGTATTCTTCAGGAGTGGTAATTATCCAACCGTTTTCTTCGAATAATGGCTGAATATTTCTTAGTATGTCCTCTGTGTATGTTCTTGTTCCTTCTACTTCACAGGTGTATTCTTTTAGCCAGGCTATTATTGTGTTTTTGATCCTGTTTTCTCGTTCTTCTTTTATGTCTATGAATTTTATATAGGAGTATAATTTATTGTTGTTTAGACTTGTATTGATTATGTCTTCAAAGCTTATAATGTTATTATGTTGGTTATACCAGTATTTTAGGTAGCTTTCCAGTCGATTATATATTTTTGAGAGGTCTATTGTATGTTCTTCTTCTGTTTCGAAGTGTTTGTCTATCTTAGTTTTTAGTTCTTCCATGTCTATTACGTTATGAGGGTTTTTTGTTATTTTCAGGTTTTTATTAAACCATTTGTACATATACTCCTTGTAATTAAGCATTACAGTACTGCTTGTTTTTTCCACTTGATTATATTGAGGTTGTGTTTCTTGTTTTTCTAGTTGTTGTATTATTAATTCAAGCTTGTCTTCTATGTTTCCAGTGCTTTCTTTGCCTATATTGTTTTTTATTTCTTTTAGGTTTTCCATTATTTGTGAGTATCTGTTGTTTTGGCTTTTAACGTTTTGATGTATTTTCCCCACAGTTTTTGATAGCTGGTTGTATTTGTTCTGTAAGCTATCTGCCATCAATTCCTGTTTTTCCTCGATATTTCCTAACTTTACAATATTTTTATCTATTTTATTAATAATTACTTCTTCTTGCATAGTATCATAAAATTCTAATATATTTTCAACTATTCCTTTAACTCTTCCAGTAATTTACCTATTTCTTCATCAAGTTTACGTATCTCTTCTGTGTATTCCTCTTGTTGTGTTTTTACATCTTCTATGCTACATGTTTCGTATTTTAATGAGTACACATATCGTTTTGGTAATAACTTGTATTCATTTTTGATTATTTCTTCTTTGGACACTACATTGCTGAAACGTTTTATTATACTTCTATCCATAAAACATTTGACTATTCTTCTTTCACGAATAGATCTTAACACATTGTGTTGGGGTATTTTTATGAACAGTACATCTTCTGTATTTTTGTTTTTATTGATTATTATTACTAATTCATTAAATCCTCTTATGCCTTCAAACTCGAATACTGCATCCAGTAGGTTATTTTCTATTAGGCATTTTCTTAAGTTTTGTGCATCTTTTCTTACTAGGATATCTTGAGTAATTGTGGTGATTAATAAGCCCGTTTCATCTAGGTGTTCTATTAAGTTTAGTAGATAAAGTGAAAGAGGATTTCTTGATTTGTATTTAGAGTATTTATCTTGTGTAAATTCTGTTATTTTTCTCTGAGTATTTAAAAATGGTAATGATACTATTGTATCATATTTTGTTTCATCTTCATCTATTAATACTTCCTTATTGGTTATGCTGATTTTTTCTAGTGGTATGTCGTTTACTATGAAGTTTTGTATTGCTTGTGTGTATTTTTCTTCGTCTTGTTCGTATAATGTTGCCTTGTCAAATTCTTTTAATGAAGTAATGCTTAGTCCTTCATGACATGTTGGATCGTACACTTTTGACACTTTATGATTTGATGTTGCAATATCTGCCATTAATTTGTATAACTTTAGTGGAGATTGTGTCATTCCTCTACGGTATTTGTTTCTTATTGCTATGTTAAATAGATTTAAATCTGTGTTTAAAATGCTTAGTACGTCATCTAGGAATTCTTTTTTTAGGTTATCTTCGTTTATTTTAGAGTATACTTCTTTGATATATTTGTTTTGACTATTTTTTAGTGCTATTATTGAACTTTTTATGTCTGATATGTAGGATTCATCTTCTTCTTCCTGTTTTTCTATTATGTTTGATAATAGTTCATAGTCTCTGAAGAGAAAACCATATTTTTTTAGGAATTCGTTTTTGTTTATTGTTTCTTCTTGTTTATCTGATAAGTATTTCATTGTAATAAAAGGCATATGTTCTGGGTTTATGTTTCTTCCTGGAATAACGATTCGTCTCATTCTTCTTTCAAATTCATCCATAGTTATCACCTATTACATTATCATATAATGAATTAATTAGTTGTTCATCTGCTTCCATTGATTGTTTTTTGAGTTGTATTCTTTGGTTTATTTTTATTGATAATGTTGCTATTTTGTCTTGTGTTTTTTTGTCTGGTAGTATTATTGTTAGTTCTTTGAGTATTCCTGTGTTTACTTTTAGTATTCTTGTGGATTCTATTTGTCGTGTTATTTCGTATTCTATTTGTGGGTTGTTGAGATAGTTTGCTAGGTAGGTTGGGTTTACTTTGGTTGGGTCTACTCGTATTATTAGGTATGTGTTTGGTATGATTATTCCTGTTTCTGTTGTGATTTCTTTTGCGAAGCTTTGTTGCTGTACTTTGTATAGTATGTCATGTTCTTTTGATAAGAACTGTTTTTTTATGTCATCTGCTATGTAGACTTCTTCTGTTGTGAATTCTTCGTCTATTTCGTATTTTGACATGTTGCTTATGATTTGTTGTGGTATTGAGTCTGGTTTGTCTGTGTATCGTTGTATTGGTAGTCCTGTTATGATGGTTGCTATTTCTTTTAGTTGGTATTTTTGTGTTTGCATATACTTATTTTCCCTCCTGTATAAGTTTATGTTACATACATATAATTATTATGTTGTTAGTATATAAATGTTTGTTTTAGTTTTTGATTACTTTCTATAATATATATGGAGTTAACAAATAATTACTTTTTATTTTATTGAATTATAATATTTGATTTTAACCAGTTATTTCAGTATATTATAGCTTATTAGAATTTTTTTGATTTTATTATATAGGATTAATTATGATCAAATTATTTTGTAAATAATTGTTACATACAGAAACCTTTATATACTACTTCGGTCAAAGTGTATATTACGCAGTGATTGTGTAGTTAATAGTTACACACAATTGTTGAGGTGATATGATGAAAAATACATACATCGAAGTTTATGAAAATCTGAAAATAGAAAAAAGATATAAATCCCAGAAACACAGCATAACACTAATAACCAGGAAAAAAACGATGACAACAATTATAAAACGAGTAAACATTACTTCAGGGGGTGTTAACATCTGACCAATAACTAATTCAAAGTTTTTTTCACACCTTTAAACATTTTTTTGTACTTATGAACTTATAATTCTTAGTTTAACCGGGATCATAATGCCTGATGAAATATCCTAGCTTCTACATTTCAAATGATGGCATATGATATTTTTATATTTTTTTTTCTTTAACAAAAAGTAGAAGCTCAACAAATACAAAGGAGGAATAGGAAAAATGAAGTAAAAACATAAAAATTCATATCCATTTTATTATTCACTTCCTAGAACTAGAAAAATTCTTAGTTATGGTTGTACATTGATTTGTACGAAAAAGGATAGTATAACATAGACTTATCTGAGTACTTCTGTTCACACCCCTATTTATCACCTTCATAGGGGAAAACAGAAGGAAAAATAAGAAAAAAAAACATGTTATACTAATAATAAATTTTTTTTAACCACCCCCACAATAAAAGAGGAGAAAAAGATAATATGAAATACGTATCAAATGGATTTAGTCCAAAAATGTTAAATCCAAACATGGAATTAACATTCACCATAGAAGACTCAAGCCTGGATGAAATACAGGAACAAAAAGACGAACTAATTAGTTCAATAGGACATGACAGCATAGCAGAACACCTGGGAATAGAAAAAAACAGGATTAACATACAACTAGAAGTAGATGACATACTATACTTTGTGCAAATATGCCATGACGAAGACCACAAACAGTGCTACGATTACCGTAAAATATGCATAATAAAATAGGAGGAAAAAATAATATGATATACGTATCAGACAACTTTTCAATGAGAATGTTTGAAAAGAAAAAATATAAAATAATATCAAAGAAAATTAAGAAAAGCATACTACTAAGAAACACAAAAGAAGCAATAAGTAATATAGGCTCATGGAGGATAGCACGTCTAATACATAAAAAAGTAGGAAAACAAAGAATTACCCTACAAAGTGGAGATGAAATATATGTAATAACAAGCAAATTTGGAAGAAACAAAACAGATTACAAAAAAGAAAACACATACAGGTACCAGGTATACAAGGTACAATAATTGGAGGAATAAGAATATGTTCAAAATATATAATATAAAAGGAAACGAAATACCAATAGTAGATGTAACAACAGAAGATGAATACGGTTGCCTATATTCAACACTAGGCTTAGTATGCATAGAACTCTCAACACATCAAGACATCACACTAGAAAGAGTACTGGAAAAAAAGAGTGATCTTATCATCAGTGCATACAATGATACTAATAAACAGGTTGTTCAAAGAAGTGATGAAGAATTTGAAGAACTGGTGTTTAAATACTTTGATAAATACGAGAAAATATTAGGCCTAGAAGCAAAGAAATTATACATCTATCCATCAAGCCTAAAAAGCTTAGCATGGGCATATAATGATAATGAAATAGAGTTAAATCATTATATGAAATATTTGGAAGAAGAAATAATAGAACTAACAATATACCATGAACTATGCCACTTATACACTCTAAAACACTATGGTACATTTGAACATGACGAAGACTTCTATAACATGCTCTACAAGGAATTTCCAAAAGAAGAAGTTGAAAGGATTATGAGCAATAATTAACATAAACCACCCCCATAACACTTCCTAACTATTTTTATTTAACATTACTATATCAATGCATATTATTTAGACTATTTTTAAGTTGATAAGAACTCTTTCATCATAGGATTGTTTAATTCTTTATCAACATCTTTAAGCAATTCTGGTATTTCAAGGTGTTGTGGACAATACTTGACACATTGACCACACTCTACGCAGTCACTGGCTGCACCATTCTCATCACTCTCAGATAATACAAGATAGTATACTGCAGGACCTAATAAATCACCCTTCTGAATCTGATTTATATGATGCTGATTATATGCTGAGAAATACTTTGATATTGGTATGCTTACAGGACAATGCTCGATACAATAATTACATTCTGTACATTTTATTGGTGTTAAATCATTCACTATTTCAGTTACCTGATCAATTAGTTCATGTTCCTTAACGGTTAATGGTTTTATGTCCTTAAATATTTTTATACTGCTTTTCATTTGTTCAATGCTGCTTACTCCATTAAGTATCATGAATACATTGTCTAGTTCATTACAGAATCTTAGAGCATATGATACGTTTTCAGCTTCTTCATCATATTCCTTGAATATTTTTTCTGCAGTTTCCGGTAGGTTAGCAAGAGATCCTCCTTTTACAGGTTCCATTACTATGATTGGTTTTTCATATTTTGTTACTATGTCATAACATTTCTTTGATGCTACTGCAGTATTGTTCCAGTCAAGGTAGTTTATCTGTAATTGTACAAAGTCACAGTCAGGGAATGCTTCCATTGCTTCTGTTAATGCTTCTGGGTCGTCATGGAATGAAAATCCTATATTTTTTATTTTTCCTTCCCTCTTTTTTTGTCTTACAAATTCGAATGAGTCAAAGTCGTATACTGCGTGGTGTGTCATCTCATTTATGTTGTGTATGAGGTAGTAGTCAAAGTATTCTACTCCACATTTTTCTAGTTGTTCGTTGAAGAATTTTTCCATATCTTCTGGTTTTTCTACACTGAATATTGGTAGTTTTGTTGCGATTATTATGTCTTCTCGTGGGTATCTGTCTACTACTGCTTCTTTTAGAACGTTTTCGCTTACGCCGTTATGGTATGGGTATGCTGTATCAAAGTATTTTCCACCTGCTTGTATGTATTCGTCAACCATTTGTTTTACTTGTTCTATATCTACCTTTGTTGGATCTTTTTCATCTAATTGTGGTAGTCTCATCATTCCGAATCCGAATTTATCCATTTAATCACCTATTAATTATATTATTATTCATAGATTTACTCCTATATGTTCTATGAATTTATCGAATCTTATTAATTTTAATTATATAAATAGTGTTCATTTAATATTATAATATAATGTATGGTTGTTTAAATATTTAGCCCCCTTGATAAGATCACTTTTGACTGAGCTTTTGTAGTGCTGTTTTTGTCTTAGTGGTTTGGTTTACTGCGAGGGTTATTAATAATACTCTTAGATAGATGTCTTTTGTGAATGAATTGACTGTGTATTTGTGTATTTTATGCATATTGAATGCTTGTTTGCATACTTTAAAAAAATCTTCAATATAGCCACGTATTGGTTTATATTGTTTCCATTTTTTTAATTAAATTGATTAATTTATTAGTAGCTTTCTTTAATAACTTTTTTATTTTATTATTTCTTTTATTTTTCTTAAATAGTTCTAGTGGGTAGTGTAAATATGTCATGAGTTTGTCTTTTTTGAAGGTTGTTTTTGGGAAGATTAATGGTATGATTTTATAGTCTAATATGCCTTTTTGATAGTTTTCATAGCTATAATATCCTTTGTCAAAGAGTAATATGTCTAATGGTTGTATTATTCTTGATTTTTTTAGTTGTTCCATGATTTCTGTGAATAATTTTGAATCGTGGGGTGCTCCTTGGTGGATTAATATCATTACAGGAGTTAATGATTCTTTTTCTAATACCATGGTAACTTTATAACCGATATAATGTCCTTTGGAGGATGAATATGACCATTTTAAATCTAATTTTTCTAGATATTTCTTGCTATATGTTGATCTTAAGAAATTCATATCAACATCTACGGGAGTTGCATCAACTAAGAAAGTTAATCTTTTTTTGTGTTTACGTGTAAAATTAGTTCTTAATAATCTGTTTACTAAATTAACAATGGTTGTTATGTTAATTTTAGATAAACGAGTAATTATGGAGTTTAAGCTTGGAATTTTAGAAATGTTACAAAATTTTCTTAATTGTGAATTGTTTTTTAATTCATCCAGGATAAATGATACTTCATAATTGTATGTGAAGCTTAAAAAATGGATTTTTAAATCATTTATAAATGTTTCAATTGGTTTTATACCATATGAAGCAATAATTTGTCTACTTTTTTTAGAATCGATAAAATTAAATATTTCTTTGAACATACTATAATTAGAGTCTTGTTTACTAAAATACAAATGAAGTTTCATGTAATCGCCAATATAATATATGTAACTCATTGTATATAAATATTAGTATACAATGACTCTTTTTTACTAATATAAAAGATAATACATATGTATTATTAAAATTCAAAACTATTTTTATAAAAAAATTAAAAAAACAAGGTTTTATTGCTCTCAAAAAATTACATTTTTATCAAGGGGGCTAAAATATTTATTAATTTGGATATTAATTTGAAAAAAAAATGTAAAAGTGTGTTTATATTATATTTTCTTCTGTTTTTTTGAATATTGAGGCATTTATTAGTTTTTCTTCGTATGTGATTATGCTTCCTATTATTTCATCATCTTCTAATCTGTAGTCATTTCCTAATCCTATTGGATTATAGTTTTCTCGTGGTGTTTCTATTATTTTTTGTATTAGTTGTTCTTGTGTGATTTCATTTGTATTGTTTTCTTCTGTTGTTTGTATTGCGTCCATTATGTAGCTTTCTATTATTTTTTCATGGTACTGGTTGTATCTTGTTTTGTTGTATATTATTTCTAGTCCTGCTAGTTGACCGTTGATGTATACTATTATCCCGTTTTGTTTGTCTTGTGTTTTGAATGCTTTTTTGTATTCTTCTATTGTTGTTATTCTTTGTTTGTATGTGTCGTGTAATGCGTTTGTTTCGCTTGTTATGTCTAGATTGTTTATTGTGTCTCTTATGTTATCCCATACTCTTGCCTGGTTTGATTTGTAATTATTTTGTGCTCTTAGTGATTGTGTTACGCTTTCTTGTTTGTTTCTTCTTACTCGGCTTGTTGCCATGTGGTCTGAGTAGTTGAATTTTTTGCTTTTGTAGCTCCATCTTCCTTCTTCTACGCAGCTTACTGGTATGTTTTTTTCGCTTTGTGGTGGTATTATTATTGTTGAGTTTATTATCCTGTTTTGTTTGGATCCTATTATTTCTTCTCCGTCTAATAGTAATAGTGGTGTTACTGCTTTGTTTGTTACTTTTACTTCTCCTACTATTCCTTGTTCGTCTAGTTCTGTTATTTCTACTAGTCCCATGTTTAATCCTATTTCTAGTGGCATTAGGTCTATGTTGTTGTCTGGTATGTTTATTGCTGTTACTGTCATGTTTTTGTATTGTTCTGTTTCTAAGTATTGTATTTTGTCAAATATTTCCTGTATTATGTCTGTCATGTCTTTTCCACCTCCCCCTTTTTTTTAGATGAAGTTTATGTCACTGTCGGGATTGTTTTTTTCTTTTGTTAGTTCTTCTTTTGTTAGTATTTTTGCTATTATTGTGTCTTGTATTATGAATATTACTTTTCCGTAGTCTTCGTCGAGGATTTTGTCGTATAGTCTTCCTGCACTGTATGTTCCTTTGGCTACTGTTTTTACGCTGTTTGCTACGTATCCTGATTTTCCTGCGTATCTTAGTTCTATTCTTATGGCTTCCATGTCGTAGTCGTTTTCTGGTTCTTTTACTAGTTTGATTATGGATCCTATTTTGTATGGTTTTATTCCGTGGAACATGTTTACTGCGTTGATTGTGAAGTATAGTTCTTTTTCTTCCATTTTTTTTGCATCCCCCATTTTTTTTTGTTGTGTAAGTATAAATTTGGAATAAGTAGTATTTAAACATATTTATTTTTTATTCCATTTTTATGTTATTTTATGGATGGTTTATTATTGTTGGAAATTTTTTTGTGTTTATATTGTTTTGTTTTGTTGTAGAAGTATTTTTTGTTGAATATTTTTTTTTATTTTTTTGTTTATTTTAATTCCAGTTATTTTTTTTATTATTTTTCTTATTTTTCATTTTTTTGTTCTCTTTTTATGAATTTTTATTCATTTATTGTTCACATTTTTTCATGTTTTTTGGGGGTTTGAATTTTTTTTGTTCATAATTTGTGTTTATACAACTACTCTTGTTCACATAATATGTACTTTTATTCACTAAATACAATAGTTTATATACTAACAAAAATAATGTATATACTAATTACCAAGAGGAGCATAAAAAATAAAATGAAAACAAAATACATCCTAACAGCACTAATACTAATCATAGGAATACTAATATTCACACCAGGATTAGAAGAAAAAGAAAACATACAAATAGTAGGATCATCATCCATACAAGGAATAAGCGAAGAACTATCAGAAAAATACATGAAAAAAACAAACAACATAGACATATCAGTACAATCAGGCGGATCATCAATGGGACTAAACAGCATACTAAAAGATAACGCAGACATAGGAATGTACTCAACCGAAATAAACAACAAAAACATAAACGCAACAACAATAGCAATGGACGCAATAGTCATAATCACACACCCATCAAACAACATAACAAACCTACCCAAAGAAAAACTAAAAGACATATTCACAGGAAAAACAAACAACTGGAAACAAATCAACGGAAACAATGAAGAAATAACAGTAGTAAGCAGAGAAGAAGGATCCGGAACAAGAAACACAATAAAAGAAAAACTATTAAACAACCAAAGCATAACATCCAACGCACTAATACAAAGCTCAACAGGCTCCCTAATACAAACAGTATCAACAAACCCCCATGCAATAGGATACGCATCACTAACAGAAATAAGAAACAACAACGTAAAAACAATAACAATAGACAATAAAGAAGCAACCACAGAAAACATAAAAAATGGATACTACATACTACAAAGACCATTCATATACCTAACAAAAAATCCCGACAAAAATACCAGACAATACATAGACTGGATACTAAGCCCCGAAGGACAAGAAATAATAGAAAAAGAAGGTTTAATCCCCGTAAACTAGGTGAAAAAAAATATGTTGAATGAAGAAATAATAATGGAAAAAACAATATTCATAACAACAATACTCAGCGCAATTATGATGATACTAATAATAGGATTCATCATAACCGAATCAATACCCGCAATAAAAGAAATAGGAATGATAAACTTCATCCTAGGAAGTGTATGGAAACCCGAAGCCAACCAGTACGGAATACTGCCAATGATAATAAGTACAATAATACTCGTAATCACCACACTAATCATAGCAATACCATTATCATTAGGGTGTTCAATATTCATCACACAATACTCAAACAAATACCTGAACAAGATAATGATACCAGCACTACAAACATTAACAGGAATACCATCAGTAGTTTATGGATTCTTCGGACTAATAGTAATAAGTCCAATAGTCAGAACATACCTTGGAGGAGAAGGATTTAATTTCATCACAGCCTCAATAATCCTGTCAATAATGATAATGCCAACAATAATAACATTAAGCTGTGACTCCCTAAACTCAATAAGTCAATCCTATAAGGAATCCTCCTTAGCATTGGGAGCAACAAAATGGCAAACAATAAAGAACGTTCTCCTCCCACTGGCAAGTCCAGGAATACTTACAGGAATAATACTTGCAATTGGAAGAATAATTGGTGAAAGCATAGCAGTAATTATGATAGCAGGAAATGTGGCACAAATACCAGATTCTCTTACAAGCCCGTTCAGGAGCTTAACATCAAATATTGCACTAGAAATGGGTTATGCTATTGATTTACATTATGATGCATTATTCTTAACAGGAACAGTACTGTTAATAGTCATGTTATTACTTATTATGTTAACATATAGAATTAAAATGAAATTAGAAGTTAAAGGTGTTGCATGATGAATACGTATAAACAAACAGACAATATAATGAAAATACTTTTTTCAATAACGGGTCTTATCACTTTACTAATACTGGTAATAATTACAGGTTATATTCTAATAAAAGGCATACCTCATATTTCACTTGAATTTATCCTAGAAAAGCCTATAGATTCAGGAATAAATGGTGGAATATTACCAATGATAGTGTCAACAGTTTATGTTTCAATTTTAGCAATATTATTTGCATTACCTGTTTCATTATTCACTGCAGTTTATTTGAATGAATATAATATGAGTAATAAATTATCAACAATGATCCATTTCTGTCTGGATATCCTGGCATCATTACCATCTATTGTATATGGTTTGTTTGGACTGGTATTTTTTGTTGATTTTCTTAATCTTGGTTGGTGTATATTATCTGCAGCTCTGACTTTGACTGTTATGATTATTCCAACTGTTACTCGTACAACCGAGGTGTCATTATTAAGAATTAATCAGCATGTTAAGGAATCTTCTATGGCATTGGGTGCTTCAAAATGGCAGACAATTAAGAATATTGTTATACCCTCTGCTCTCCCTGGTATTTTAACTGGTGTGATTTTAGGTTTGGGAAGGTCTATTCAGGAAACTGCTGTGATATTGTTTACTGTTGGAAGTGCTACTAACATTCCATTATCAGCTTTTGATCCTGGAAGGCCATTAACACTTCATTTGTATATTCTTGCTACGGAGGGTATTAGTTTAGATAAGACTTATGCCACGGCATGTATTTTGATATTGTTGATTTTTGTTATTACAATTGTTACTAATTTATTGATTAACAGGTATGAAAGGAAGATAATGGGTGAATAATTATGAGTGAAATATTGAATGTAAGGGATTTGAACACATATTTTGATGATAAGCAAATTTTAAAGGATGTGAACACTTCTTTTTTGAAGAATAAGGTAACGGCTTTGATTGGTCCTTCTGGTTGTGGTAAGTCCACGTTTCTTAGAAGTATTAATCGGATGAATGATTTAACTAAGTCTTTTAGGCTGTCTGGTGAAATATTGTTTGATGGTAAAAATATTTATGATGATGATGTTGATGTTATTTCTTTAAGAAAGAAGATTGGAATGGTTTTTCAGAAGGCTACTCCTTTTAGTAAGAGTATTTATGAGAATGTTGCTTATGGTTTGAGGGTGCAGGGTGTTAGTGATGAGGATGTTATCAGAGAACGGGTTGTTTCTAGTTTAAGGTCTGCTGCCTTGTGGGATGAGGTGCAGGATGACCTTGATAAGTCTGCTTTAAAGTTGTCTGGTGGTCAGCAGCAACGTTTATGTATTGCACGGACTATTGCTGTGAATCCTGAGATTGTGTTGATGGATGAGCCTTGTTCTGCTTTGGATCCTGTTTCGACCAGGAGGATTGAGGATTTGATTTTTGATCTTAAAAAGGAGTATACTATTATTATTGTTACTCATAATATGCAGCAGGCAAAACGGGTTTCTGATTACACTACATTCTTTTTGGATGGGTGCTTGGTTGAAAGTGATATTACGAGCACTATTTTTAGTAATCCTCGTTTTGATAAGACTTTGGATTATATTAATGGTAAGTTTGGTTAATTACCATTATATTATTTCATACTATATTTTTTTATTATTAAAAAGAGAAAAAAGGTTTAGGTTTTTTTTTAGTGGAGTTTTAGTTTTGATTATATTGTTTCTGGATTTCTGCTAGTTTTGTTTTGAATTTTTCGAATTCATTTTTAAATACTTCATCGTTGATGTTGTTTATTTGGTATTTTACTGAGGTTACTACGAAGTCTGATAGATTTTTGAACAATTCTTTTAGTAGTTCAAGGTTTTCTTGTATGTTATTTATATCATCCTGAACATCTTCCACATCTATGTGTATGTGGTGTTCATGGCTGTGGTCGTGGGCGTGTTCTTCTTCGTGGTCATGTTCTAGTATATGGTCTAATGAGTGGTTTATTTTTTCGAATATGTTGTTTATTATGTCTTTGGATTGTTTTATTTCTTCGTCAAAGTTGTAGTTTTTTGTCCTTTTTAGTACTGCGAATATTATGTTGTTTAGGGATAGGTTGCAGAATGTTATGAATGTTCTTGTTCTTGTTGCTAGGAATCCTAAGGCTTTTTCATCATAGTTAAATTCTTTGAAGTCTTTTATTAATAGGTCGATTGTTTCGTTGAATTCTTGTATTAATTTGTTTAGCATATCGTTTTGCATTTTATCATTCCTTATTATATTTTTTTTATGGTTGTATGTATTTTGTCTGTTCTTGTGAATATTTGTTTTTGTATATTTATTCTACTATGAAAGCTTTTTATTTAAATTTTTTTGATTGTTTTGTATTTAGTCTAATGTTTTTATGTGTGGGTTTATGTATTGTCCATGTTTTCTGGTCATATTCTTGTATTGTATTGCAAATTGTGGACATTTATGCAGACATCTGAGACACATAACACATCTTTCTGTTACCCATTCTATCTTATCATCATTTACTGTTATTGCGTTTATTGGACAGTTCTCTGCACAGGTTCCACACTTGTTGCATGTGTTATCTACTTTAAGATTACTTGTTTTTCTTTGCCTGTCATACATTAATTGTGCTATGTTTGCAATTATTTTTGGTAATGTGTTCTTAGTGTATTTTCCTTGTTTTCGTTCCTTTATCATTGTTATTATCTGTTCGGTTTGTCTTTGTGCATTATCATTTATAGTGTTATTCTTTTGTTTGTTTGACACGTCAAAAAAGGGTGTCCATGTGTCTGGCATTTTTATGGTATATTGTGCGTGTGTGGGTATGTTTTGTTCTTCTAGGTATTCTTTTATGTATCCTGTGGAGTATCCTGGGCTTGTACCATACGTGCTTATAATGTATATGTAGTTATTTTTTGCCGGTATTATCCTTGTTTTTGAAAGGTATTCTTCCACATAACTTGGTAGTCCAAGGAAGTATGTTGGAATTATTATTCCCAGTTTTTCGTTATCTTCTAATGTGATAGTGTATTGTTCTTTCTTGTCTAGTTGTATTATTGATTCTTTTTTATCGTTTAGGTGTTGTGCTATTGTGTTTGCTATGTGTTGGTTGTTTCCTGTTGCTGAGAAGTATATGATCATATTATCACAATTGATTATTCTAGGACATGTTCTATTCCTATGTTTAGAATTCCTATTACGTGGTCGTCAGCTAATGAGTATCTTGCCTGTTTTCCTTCTTTCATGTATTTTACAAGGTTTCTTTCTCTTAGTATTCTTAGTTGGTGTGATACTGCTGATTGGCTCATGCCTAGTGCTTCGCTGATGTCACATACGCATAGGTCTTCTTTTGTTAGTAAGGATAATATTTTTAGTCTTGTTGGGTTTCCGAATAGTTTGAATGTTTCGGCTAGTTCCATGTATGTATCCTGGTCTAGTAGTGCATTTTTTGCATTTTCTACCGATGCTTTGTGTATGACATTTATGTCACATGTTCCTTCATCACTTTCATAGATATTGTTTTGAATATTCATTTTTATCACGCTTTCTATTAGAATATTTCATTTTCTTAGCTTAAATAATTATATTATGTTAAGAGTAGTGTGTTATTTAGGGTATATGATTTTTTCAAGTATTATTGTTATTTTATTATATATTATTATTAATTTATATCTTTGAAAGTATAATCAATATTTTTATTTACAGAACTTTGAATACTTTTTGAATCAAATATAGGTAATTGTTATATTAATTTTTTTGGAAATGAATGTAGATATTAATTGAAAATAGGGATAAATTTATGAAAAATATAGTTTTTATAAAAACCTTTATATAATGCTAATTACAAAGCATTAAACATTGAATTATAGGAGAAAGATATTTATGGCAGAATTACCAATTGCACCAGTTAAAAGAATATTAAAAAATGCAGGTGCTGAAAGAATAAGTGATGACGCAGCAATAGAACTTGCAAACCTTCTTGAAGAAGAAGGAGAACAAATTGCAGCAAGAGCAACAAAACTTGCTAAACATGCTGGTCGTAAAACTATCACAGCTGATGATGTTAAATTAGCATTATAAATGTTTAAAGAAATATTTTAGGATGTTACTTTTACTAGTAACATCTAAATAAAATCTTTTGTTATTAAAACTATTTTTTATCAATTCATATTAGAAATAATATAGTATGACACTACTATTTTTTTATTGTTTTCGTATATTATTACTTGTTTCTTATAATATTATTTCATAATACTTATTGTTCCCATTTAAGATATATTTTATGGTATAATATCATATCTTGCTTTAAATAGGATCTATTATCCCCTTTAATCATATAAACTTTTTATAAGATAAGACTATAACCTATGAATATGTTTTTTGCAATTATATGCTTTTTCAGTAAGTATCTACTAAGGTATTCAATTTTTGTTAATGAAAAATAATTTTTTATAAACTTAAAATTTATTAGGCTTTTATAACATAATTTTAATTAGAGAATTATAATAAATTTGAGGAGTTATATGTATAAAAGAATTTTATTAACTAGTGACGGATCAAAAAATGCTGAAGCAGCTATTAAACATGCACTTCAAATTGCTTCAGACGAAAAGGCTGAACTAGTTTTATTACATGTTGTGGATAGAAGACACTTAACCAATATTCAAAAAGAAGATTATGGTAAATATAAAACTGTTGAAGAATATAGTGAAAAGGTTTTAAATGAATTTGAAGAAAAAGTTCTGAAAGTAGCTGAAATTCAGGAACAGAGTAATGTAAAAATACGTAAAATGGCACTTAGTGGTAAACCTTGTGATGTTATAATTGATTTATGTAAAAAAGAGAATATTGACATGATTGTAATTTCTAATAGTGGTAAAGGTGCTGTTGACAGATTTTTATTAGGTAGTGTTACTGAGAAAATTATCAGGGAAGCTCCAGTACCTGTTTTTGTTATTCCAGCTAATAAAGAATAATTTTTTTTAAACTTTTTTTTTATTAATGTCCTTTTAAATGTTTGATGATATTTAGTGTATTTTTTTTGTGTCTTGTTTTTTGATTAGATTATTATTTTAGTTTCATGTTTCATAAATATATATTAGTGATAATTTATGATACGTGAACCTTGTGTGTCTGGTCTTTTTTATGAGTCTGATAAGGATTTGCTGATTGGTCAGATTAAGAAATATTTTGAAAAAACTGATAATAAGGATGATGCTCATTTAGATAATGTTGTTAGTTGTGTAGTGCCCCATGCTGGTTATGTTTATTCGGGTTTAACCGCTTCTTATACTTTTAGTGAATTGTGTTGTCATGATTTACCTGATACTTTTATTATTTTAGGTCCTAATCATACTGGTTTTGGTACTAATATTGATGTTTGCAGTTATTCTGGATGGGAAACTCCTCTTGGTGTTGTTGATGTTGACACTGAGTTTGTTGAGGAGTTGTTGAATGTTGATGATAATGTTGTTGTTGATAATGCTGCTCATATGAGGGAGCATAGTATTGAGGTTGAGCTTCCTTTTATTCAGTATATTTGTGGTAGTCATAGTTTTAGGATTGTTCCTATTGTTATTAGCAGGCAAGTGCCTGAGTTGTGTGAGAATTTGGCTCGTAGTTTGGATAAGGTTATGTCTAAGTTGGGTCGTAAGTGTGTTGTTGTTGCCAGTACTGATTTAACTCATTATGAGGATGTTGATACTGCATTGTTCCTTGATGCTAAGGTTATGAAATCTGTTGAGTCTATGTGTATGGATGATATGGTAAATGATATTGTTGATTATGATATTACAATGTGTGGTTATGGGCCTGTTATTACTGCTGTTACTTTGGCTAAACTGCAGGATTATGATAGGAGTATTGTTTTAAATCATAGTACTAGTGGTGATGTATCTGGTGACTATGATTCTGTTGTGGGTTATATGTCTGCTGTTATAGGTAAATAATATATAATACAACAAATATAACAATAGTTATAAAAATAATAGGAAGAAAAAAAAATGACAAAATACGAAATAGACATAAACAAACTCAACCAAAACCCAAACAAATACCTAAAAGAAACCTTCGACCTACCCATATACGACGGAGACTACCAAGACATATACCAATACCTCATAGGACACTACTCAAAAACACAAATCACACTAAAAAACACAGAAAACATAGACCCCGACCTACTAGAAATATTCGAAGACGCAGCACAATACAACAACCTCATAAAAATCATAAAAGAATAAACAAATAAAAAACCCCTCACCACCCACCCCCATTAACTATTTAAAATAACCACCACAAAAAATAACATACTACTTCTAAAAATGTGATAACAAATGAAATGGAAAATTGGTAACATAAAAATAAAAAACCAAACAGTACTAGCACCAATGGCAGACATATGCGACCACACATACAGAAAAATAATAAAAAACATGAACTGCGGACTACTAGAAACAGAAATGATACACACAAACTCCATACTAAACCCCGACCACAAAACAAAGAAAAAAATGAAAATAACACAAGACGAAAAACCAATAGCAATACAACTACTCGGAAAACAACCCGACAAATACAAAGAAGCATCCAAATACATAGAAGAAAACATAAAACCAAGCATAATAGACATCAACATGGGATGCCCCGTAGACAAAATATGCCAAAAAGCAGAATCAGGAAGCGGACTACTAAGAAAACCAGAACTAATAAGACAAATAATAGAAAAAACAGTAGACTCAGTAAACATACCAGTTACAGCAAAAATAAGAAGCGGATGGGACCAACAACACATCAACGCAACAAAAATAGCAAAAATAATAGAAGAAGCAGGAGCAAGTGCAATAACAGTACATCCACGGACAAAAACACAACAATACTCCGGAAAATCAGACTGGAACATAATAAAACAAGTGAAAGAAAATGTAAACATACCAGTCATCGGAAACGGAGACATATGGACATGCTACGATGCAGAAAAAATGCTCCAAGAAACAAAATGTGATGCAATAATGATAGGACGAGGAGTACTAGGAAACCCATGGCTAATAAAACAAATAAACAACTACCTAGACCATAACAAAAAACCAGAAACAATAACAGCACAACAAAAAATAAACATGATCAAAAAACACACAGAACTATTACTAGAAGAAGAAAAAGATGAAAAAATAGCCATAATAAAAATCAGAAAACACGCATCATACTACATAAAAAAACTACCATTCAATGCAAGAATCAAAGAAAAAATATTTCAAACAAACACAAAAAAAGAATTATACACATTACTAGATAACTATCTAGAATCAATAGAAAAAAAGGAAAATAGATAAGAACCCATTCTTATCCACTAATAAATAGTATTATATTTTTAATTCGAAATCAGTAGGTTCTAAATCGAATTCTTCATCACTATTTAAGATACCTCTGTTTCTTAAAACTTGTCTAGCAAGTAACCAGTATACTAAAGCAATAGCTTTTCTACCTTTATTGTTAACAGGTATAGCTACATCAACATTTGATAAAAGGTTTTCTGTATCACATAATGCAACAACAGGAATACCGTTTTGTCTTGCTTCAATAACTGCTTGTGAGTCACTACGTGGGTCAGTAACAACTAATAATTTAGGTTCAATGAATTTTGAGTATCTAGGGTTTGTAAGTGTACCAGGAATAAATCTTCCAGGAATTGTTTTACAACCAGTTACTTCACCGAATTTTTTTACAGGTGCTTGACCATACTGTCTTGTACTTACTACGAGCACATCATCAGGATCATATTTTGATAATAATTTTGCTGCAATGAGAATTTTATCATTACTGCTTTTTACATCTAATACGTGAAGACCATCTGCTCTTACTCTGTATATGTATTTTTCCATATCTTTAGTTTTTTGTTGAGTACCTATGTGTAAACCTGCTGCAAGGTACTTATCTAATGGTATTAATAATTCAGACATTTTATTTACCTCTTAAAATATTCATTTTTTATTTAATAATAATTCGTTTTTAATATAATTAATATAAAACCCTGATAGCATCATAAGCACATACTTCCTGACATGCCAGACATCCTACACACTTAGAAATATCATAAACTAAACGCTCTGCGATTAAATCAAAGACATCCATAGGACAAATGTCCAGGCATTCAAGACAACCTATGTTATTACACTTATCATAGTTTATACTAATATCCATAATAACTCCATTATAAATCAGCCATCTTAGGATTTGGTAATTCTTCTTCGATTCTGACTAATTCATTAAGTTTTGCAATTCTTTCTCCACCAGCTGCTCCAGTTTTAATAATTGGTGCATTGAATGCTACTGCTATGTGTGCAATTGTTTCATCAGTAGTTTCACCAGATCTATGTGATACTACAGGAACATATTTGTTTGCTTTTGCTAATTGGATAGAGTTATAAGTATCTGTTAATGTACCTATCTGGTTAGGTTTAATGATTAAGGAATTTGCTGCTTTTGCTTCAATACCTTTTGCAAGAATTTCAGGGTTGGTTACAAATAAGTCGTCTCCACAGATTAAACAATATTTACCTGATTTTGCTGTTAATTCTGCAAATGCTTCGAAATCATTTTCTTGAATTGGGTCTTCTACATAGAAGAATTTGTATGTATCTACTAAGTCAGCAATGTAATCAATTTGTTCTTCAACAGTTCTTGAAGCACCTTCACGTTCATAGATGTATTTTTGTTCTTTTTCGTTCCAGAATTCACTACTTGCAACATCTAATCCTGGTCTTACTTCTACTCCTGTTTCATCAGTTATTTCTGTACATGAACTAGTTTGTATTTCTAATGCTTGTTCATTGGTAAGGTTTGGTGCCCATCCACCTTCGTCTCCTTTACCTCCAGTAAATGTACTGTCAGTTGCTTGGATTTTTTCTTTTATTCTTCTGTGGACGTTAATGTTTGTTTCCATTGCTTCTATTATGCTGGTTGCTCCTACTGGGATAACTAGGAATTCCTGTATATCAGGTGCGTTTGTACCAGCGTGTGCTCCACCATTTATCATGTTTCCTAGTGGGTATGGAATTGATACAGGCATTATTCCACCTAGGAATTTGTATAATGGTAAGTTATAACTTGAAGCTGCTGCTTTTGCTGTAGCCATGGATACTGCTACTGCTGTGTTTCCACCTATTGTTGAGAAGTTGTCTGTACCATCAATTTCTTTTAGTACTGTGTCTATTTCTCTTAGATCTTCTGCTTCCATTCCAATAATTTCTGATGATATTAAGTCTTCTACTTCAGCTATTACTTGGTCTACTCCACCTTCAGGGAAGGATGCAACTTCGTTTACTCCTGTACTTGCTCCACTAGGTGCTGCAGCTCTACCGAATCCGTTCCATGTTAATATGTCTGCTTCAACGGTTGGATTTCCTCTACTATCTATAATTTTTCTTAATCGTACGTCTTCAATTACACTATCCATAAAAAACACCTCTTTTTAAATGTAGAAATAGTTGTTCAATTAAAGGGCTATTTTTTTATCTGCTTATAAGTGTATAAATAAGAAAGTTTTTTTTCATACTCAGTGTATTAAAAATAAATAAAAAATTATTTGTATTCATCTTTAACTACTGCATCTAATGGAAGTACTCCTTCCTCATATTCACGTATGGCTATTTTAATTGTGTCTTCGTCTGGTTGGAATTCAACCATTGGTGTTGCACCCATTGAAATTTGAAGTGCTCGTGATCCAATTAATCTAGCTTTTTCAAATCTTGTATCTTTTCTAGATTGCATATTTCTTAAATGCTCCTTACTGGTATATATCCTATTCATCAACTTAACTAAAAAGTTTTCCCCCATACCTTAAAGGTAAAAAGGAGAGGAGTGCCTATTAAATAGGTAATGTTACCTTATTATTTTTAGCTCCCTTATTTAGTTTCCTAATAAAATGTTCCTTACCATACATCTACATGTGATATGAACATTCTTCTACAACAATATTTTGTAATTCCAAGATCATCTAGAACATCGTTTGGACTTTCACCATTTTCTGTTCTTTCCTTAAATTCATCAAAACTTGCTGAGATAACTTTTCCACACGAAAAACATCTTACGAGTAACATAAGAATTTACCTGTAACTTTTTTGTTTTCTAGCTCTTGCACCTGGTCCACCGAATTTTTTGGATTCTGTACGACGTGGGTCCCCTACTAACATTGTTCTGTCATATTGAACATATCTGTCTTTGAGGTTGATGTCACCAAAGTATTCTACTAAACCTTTAGCGATTACCATTCTTGCAGCTTCTGCTTGGCCCATTACTCCTCCACCAACTACTCTTACGTTGATGTCTACAGAGTTTACCATGTCACCTGCTAATTCTAATGGTTCGAATATTTTTAATCTTGCTAATTCTGGGTTGTATAATTCAACTGGTTTACGGTTAATTCTAACTTTTCCAGTTCCTTCTCTTACTGTACCTCTAGCAATAGCGGTTTTTCTTTTTCCACTAGTGTGTACTACTTTACTCATATTTTACACGACCTCTAGTTTTATTTAAAATTTAGCACCTAATAATTTAGAAATTGTACCTAATTCCATACTTTTCTGAATATTTTTAGGTTGTGCTTCTTTAACTTCCACTACTTCTTGTCCTTCTAACTCTTTTGGAACGCCTACGTTTACTTTTAAGTTTTTGTATGCTGTTCTTCCGTGAGCTTTTCTGTAAGGAATCATTCCTCTAACTGTTCTTCTGAATATATCATCTGGTCTTCTTGGGTATTTTGGACCTAAGTCTCTTGGGTTTGAGATACTTGCTCTGTCTACTCTTTGTTTGTATCTAGCGTAGAGAAAATCCTTGTTACCAGAGATGATTATTTTTTCAGCATTAATAATGGTGATTTCTTCACCGTTTAAGAGTCTTTTACTGACTGTACTTGCTAGTCTTCCAAGTACTAATCCTTCTCCATCAATAATTGTTACCATCTTAATCCACCTACTTTATGATTTTAACATTAGATCCTTTTGGATTTTCAGCCATTAGTTCATCAATTTTTAGGCATTTTCCGCCAGCAGCTACGATTTTCTTTTCTGCTTCTTGTGAGAATTTAAATGCTGCTACAGTTACTTTTTTGGTTATGTTACCTTCACCTAAAACTTTTGTTGGTACAAGTACTGTATCATCGTCGTCAGAATATTTGTCTATATGGTAAACATTTACTTCATTGTTTTTTCTATTAGCCCTTTTTAGCTCGTTAGCAACAGCTTTCCATATAGGAGCATCTTCTGCAGATGATTGTTTGGTGAGGGATTTGATTAAATCAATTGTATTAGGGTTAGTTTTTGATAATTTCATTTTAATTATTCCTCCTCATTAACAAAGTTTATAATATTATCTGCTTTTTCTGATAGTATATCACAAGCTATTGTTAGAACTTCCTCTGGTCTTAATGATCCGTCTGTTTCGATTTTGAATATATATTTCCCTTCTTCAAAGTCTATGGTTATGCCGTTATCATCTTTTTCTGATAATCTTTGACAGGTTCTGCATGTTGAACAGTTTTCCACATCATTATAGGTTAGTAATCCGTCTTCAATTTGTAACACGTTTCTTGGACATTCTTCAACGTATTCTTCTAGATCTGTTACTTTATCGTTGTCTATGATGATTTTTGGATAGTATTTGTATCCACATGTTGTTGTTGCCTGCCATTTTGCATGTTCGGAACCTAAACCAAGTTCTGCTATAGCTTCTAATTCAACTTCTTCGCCTTCTCGAAGTTCTACTATTGGTATTGTATCATAAACTGGTTTTATAGCTGGGTCGTCTGATTTTAGATCTTTTGAATATACTATTTTAGGACCTTTTTCTTTTAAAAGAAATGAAACACTACAACTTGAACAATGATTGTCACAGTCACATTCTGATTTAAATATGTAGGAGTTTAAATCTGTTTTGATTGGGATTAATCCTAATCTATGAGCTAGTACTTCATCGAACATTTTTGCATCGTTTTTGAAAATGTTAACATCTTCAATTGCAAGAGTAGGGATTTCCACTAGACATATTCTTCTAATTGTATTTATAAATGTGTCATCTACACCTTCAACTACAAATACAGCTCTTTCTTCATCCTTTTCTCTTATTTCTATATTCATACTATGACCCTTTTGTTAAAATACTTATACTCTTCTACCTCTTTTTCCACCTGGTCTACCAGTTCCGTCGTGAGGTATAGGAGTTACGTCTTCAATTTTACCAATTTTTATACCAGCTCTTGCTAATGCTCTTATTGTTGCTTGAGCACCAGGTCCCGGTGTTCTAGGACCGTTTCCACCAGAAGCTCGTACTTTAATATGGAGTCCAGCAATTCCTTTTTCTTTAATATCATCAGCTACTCTGTTTGCTGCTTCCATAGCTGCAAATGGTGATGATTCTTGTCTGTCAGAACGTACAACTTTTCCACCAGACCATTGTGTAATTGTTTCAGCACCAGTTATATCAGTTACGGTTATAATAGTGTTGTTAAATGATGAGTAAACGTGAGCTACACCCCATTTATCATTTTCTGCCATTTTATCACCTATAAATTATTTTTAGTAATTATAACATCTTGTGTTTATTCTTCGTCTGGTTCTTCTGCTGCTACTTCTTCTGTTTCTGCTTCTGCTTCTTGTGGAGCATCTACTTTATGTGCAACTGGTGAACCTGGATAGAAGTCTATGTTGTCTTCATCAGCTACTGCTACTAAGTGTCCTGGTGCGTTAATTTTTTTACCGTTTAGGGTAATGTGACCATGTACTACAAATAGTCTTGCTTCTTTAGCTGTTTGACTTAATCCTTTTCTGTGTACTAAACTTTGTAATCTTCTTCTTAGAACGTCTTCTACGTTTAAGTCTAATACTTCTTCTAGTTTAGCGTTAGGTGAGATAAATCCTAATCTTACAAGATGGTTTAATAATTCTGCTTCTTGTTGTTGTCTTTCGTCAACGTCCATACCTAAGATAATACGAGCATCTCTTCTGTATCTTTTTACTCTTGAGTCTGCTTTCCATATTTCTTTTTTATTTTTTAAACCATATTTTGCAGCTAATCTGTTTTCTTCTTGTATACGTTCTGCATTCCATGGATGTGATGGAGTGTCGTATTGTTTTCGTGGTTTTCTTGGATGTCCCATAATCAAATCTCCTTAATATTTTTTTATAAAAAAGTTTTGTTTTCTAAGTTTATCCTCTTGATCTGCTTACACCAACAGATGAACCGTGTCTAAATGTTGATTTAGTTCTTTGACCACGTACTGGTAGACCGACTTCGTGTCTTTTACCTTTGTAGCTTCTGATCATTTTCATTCTGTTGAGGTCATCACGTAATGTCATGTTTAAGTCAGATTCGATTAGGTGTTTTGTTTCACCAGTTTCGTAATCAAATCTTCTGTTTAAGAACCATTCAGGAATTCCGAATTCTTGAGGGTTTTCAAGTACTTCTTCGATTTTTTCAACTGATGCATCATCGATGTAACCTATTTGTTGTTCTTGATCTAGATCTAAAACTTTACATATAGCTATTGCGAATGCTTTACCTATTCCTCTGATTTCGGTTAAAGCTGATGCAATTGTTTTGCTTCCGTCTACGTCTTTACGAGTAATACGGACCATATGTCTAAATTCTTCTTCAGCCATTTGAATTCTCCTTTTTATCATATAATTAAAAAACTAGATTAATCTAATATTTGTGTGAAGTAATTTCTATTATAAGAAAAAATAAGCTTTGAATTATTATAATTATTATAAAATTTATCATTGAAATGTGTTATTTATCTAGTTAATCAATTCGGAATTAATCTAGTCAAAACAGTATCCTGTTTATGTTGTGATTAAAAATAATAAATAAATCGTTAAAAAGTAGTTAATTTTTTAATGAATTTTCAAGATATTAATTTAAAATAATTATAAGCGCCGAGACTGGGATTTGAACCCAGGAGGGCGGATGCCCACAAGATTTCCAGTCTTGCGCCTTACCAAGCTAGACTATCTCGGCATATATCTGCGTATAATTATTTTAACTGTTCTTTTAAAACAATAATATCTATCTTCTCGAATATAAATTCTTCCCAAATAGTCTCATCTTTTAATAACTAATAGAAAAGACAATATATTCGATGTTACAGAGAGTGTACTCTATTTTATTCATAATATTTTTACATAGCCAAAGCTAATCTATGTAAAACTTTGTTATACTATTATATTTTCCAATAATAATATGTTAATATTGACCTCGCCCATAATACGCATATTACAGGTTCTACAGTTAATTAAAAAATGTTATTGTGCTATTTGAAGAATAATCATATACGAAAAAAATATGTTTTATTATTTTTTTCCTATGCTATTACTTCCACATCTTAGGATATGTATTTGGTAGTATAAATACTTTTTGTATATTTACCACTATTTTAGTATCCATATCTACTATGTCATCCGCACTATATAAACTTTTCCCCATAGCCAGTAGCTCATCCTTAAGTGTCATCACTGCAACCATGTTATTTTCATGTATCTGATTGTTAAGTTTTACTATTCCAGTACTGGCCAGACTTGCTCCATGACATATTGCATCCACGGCTGAATCCTTTACATATACCTTTTTCACGTATTTAGTTGTATGTTCCATTGGTTGAATAATTTCTCTTAGGTACTTTTCGTCTCCATCTTCCTTGTAGAAGTGGTAAGCGTCTGTAACATCCTGTAGTGTTGTCAGTGTTTCATCTTCCTTGAATGATCCTGCCATTGTTCTTCTTAGTTCTGCCATGTGTGCTCCACAGCCCAGTGCTTCTCCTATGTCATGGCAGTATTTTCTTATGTATGTTCCTGATTCACATTTTATCCTGAAAAGTACATCTTGATTGTCTCTTATTTCTAATAGTTTAATCTCATAAATATTACGTACTCTTAATTCACGTTTTACCGCTGATTTAACTGGAGGTATTTGATAAATCTTACCAGTAAATTCGTCAAGTATTTCAATTATACGTTCTTCACTTATTGGTTTATGTAATCTCATAAGACATACATATTCCTTGGGTGAAAAAAGCAGAAATTGTAAACTTTTGGTGGCAGTATTCATAGCAACAGGAAGAACACCCGTAACCTTAGGATCAAGAGTACCACCATGACCAGTCTTATCAACATGCATAATATCCTTCACCCAATTATCCACCTCATGACTAGTAGGACCAGAAGGCTTATCAACATTAATAATACCCTTATTAATATGCTCTTCTAAAGTCCTCTCAGAAGGTGGACAACCATAACTATAATCAGTATCAGCTTCTTGTTTAAAATCATAATCAACCATAGAAAACCAAATCCTAAAATAAATTATAATAATATATATGATAACAAGTGATTAAAGAATTTTATTAAAAAAGGGCTTTGTAGAAAACCTATATTTTTATCATATTTCGCAAAAAAATTTCTATTTTAATCGATTATTTTCTAAAAATTCAAGTAATACTTTGATAAAAATAGATTATTACAGTTATTGCGTGGTTGTTCAGAATCCGGTTGATACTTTTTTAAAACAACAATTTAAATATTCTTAAATTTAAATTAAATAATTATTTAGTTTTTATTTAATATATAAAAAATGATAAACTTCTTTTTTCTAAAATTAATTAAAATAAAAGCTTGATTAATTAAATTAATAGTTTTAAGATACTTTTAATTAAATAGGTTCTATAAATGTTTAATTGATATAAAAAGAAAGATTTAAGCTTAAATTTTAATAATCCGAGATATACTATGTTTATTATATAATATGCTCCCGATTATTTTATTATTTCTTAAAATAAGCTCATAAAATAGTATATATAGGATGTGGAGTAATATATACTATTATGAAACAAACTCTCAACTCCACTGAAGATAATATGTTTGAACTTGATATTATTTTTTGTGGTAAAACTAATGAAGTTCAAGTTTATGAAGATTGTCAAACACGTGTTTTTGAAGATATTATTGATATAGCTTTACAAGAAGGCCTACCAGTACGTGTTATTAAACGTAATCCTATTTGTAAGGTCTGTAAAAAACCATTAGCGTGTAATGGTACTAAAAGTATTCGATTAAATAAAAATGTGGAAGTTAAATATCAAAAATATATTCATAATCAGTGTGAAAAAAGCAGTTGTATAAGCTCCCTTATTAAGTTTAAAGATAAATTCTGTAGTTATATGAGAAGTATCTGTAATAAAGGAATAATAAAATCATTAATTGGATATTCATCATATCAAAATAAAAAAGAAAGTATTTATGATCAGTATGAAGTACAGATACCACGTAACACTATTTTATATCATGAACAAAAATATACTAATGACTTACTGAATTATCTGGCATCACAACAATATCAAAAAATTAAAGAAATGAACATACAACCCTCAGGAGTTTATTCATATGACGAACAGTACGTTTTTATTAAAAGAAAACTCTACCTACGGATGACATTAATAGATTATCTGAATAAACTCATAATGTACGAATACATAGTAGCCCAGGACGAATTTAATGATAACACTATACAAAACTTCTTAGAAACAGCAATAAACACCCAACCACTCAAAGCAATAATAACCGATGGAAGAAAAAGCTACAAAACAATAATAGAAGCAACCGGAGCAATACACCACAGATGCTACTTCCACTTAATGAAAAACCTAATGACACCACTAAACAAACACACCAACAAAATACGAAGAAAAAACAAAACAATAGAAGAACAAATCAACAGTAAAACAACAAAAATAAAAAACATAGAACAAAACAAAAAGAAATACGCCGGACGCATACCTTTAAAAGATAAAAAAACAAACACACAAATACAAAAAATTAAAACACTAACAAAAGCAATATCCACACACAAAAAAGAAATACGACAAAACAATAAACAACTAAAGAAAATACAATATGACATAGAACGCATACAAAAA
This sequence comes from Methanosphaera sp. ISO3-F5, assembly GCF_034480035.2. NCBI lineage: Archaea > Methanobacteriati > Methanobacteriota > Methanobacteria > Methanobacteriales > Methanobacteriaceae > Methanosphaera > Methanosphaera sp. ISO3-F5. Next base: position 1,089,332 of record NZ_CP118753.2, on the reverse strand, counting down.
ATATTCACAGCAAAAACATACAAAGAAGCCAAAAGACGATTCAACACCATACACAACCAAAAAAAAGGAATAAACAAACACATAACAAAATTTCTAGAAAAAATCAAACCCGAACTAGAAACCATGTTAAACCACTTGCTTGATGAAGAAATACCAGCAACCAACAACACAGTAGAAAACTACTACCGAACCACACTACCCCGAAGCCAAAAAAGAATCTATAAAACACTACAAGGACTCAAAAAAGCAATAAAAATAGCACAAATACGCTGGACACACCGCAACGTACTAAAAGAAACAGACAACATAGATCTAAACACATACATCTAAAAAAAAATCCCAAAACAACACTAAATTTATAAGCCCCTAATTAACTGCACACAATAACTCTCTCTCTCAAAACTACACAAAAACAAACAACAATAAAAACAAAACGAAACAAAGAACACACTCTTTTTTGTAAATAAACCCAATCATACACTCTAAAAACACACAACTTCAAACACAAAAAAGAAAAATCAGAATCAAACATCAACCGGATTCTGAACAACCACTTATTGCAAGTGTAAATTAATTTTTACAGAATAATAATTAACTAAAAAGTAATACAAGATAAAATAAGTATTTATAATAGAAATAGAATAGATATAATTATGCAAACAGAAAATATCTATTCTATAAATAATTATTTGAATTCTAGACAACTTAAACTTTTCGATTTTGGACTTTCAAGACAGAAAACTCCTTCTTTACTACAATTATCAAAAATTGAAAAAGTAGATTTAACTGGTAATATGATGTTAGATTTTGTTTTAACAGCATATAATTATGCTAAAATAAAATTTAATAAGTATTCCTCAATTTATTCTAAACAAAAATACACATTACCTCAGTTATTTGCAATTTTAGCATATAAAACATATAATAAATATGATTATATGAACACTATAAACAATTTATCATTATCAGACAAATTACCGAAAGTTTTAAACCTTAAAACTATTCCACATTACACTACTATTCAAAAATTCTTTAAAAAACTATCTGTTGAAAAATTAAAAGAAATTGATAGATTATTATTACAACATTTCCCAGTTTCTGAATGTTATTTCAGTTTAGACGGAACAGGATTCACCAATTCATATTCTGACCTATATTATAATAACAGAACCCAAAAAAAACAAGACGTAGCTACATAAAAAACCACATAACTGTGGACTCAGAATACATGTTAATAAGACACAATAATGCTATAAAAGGACCAAAATATGATACAAACTTCGCAATAAGTGCAATTAGAGCTATAAGATGTTATAATCCTACATACATATTAGCTGATAAAGCTTATGATACTGAACTAATTAAACAAACGATTGTTGAAGAAACTACAGCATTGCTTCAAATACCAGTTAAAACAAGACAAAAAAGTGGTACATACAGGTCAAAATGCAGAACAATATTCAGACCACAAGTATACAGATTCAGAAACCAAGTAGAAGGAGTAAACAGTGTAGAAAAAAGAAAATTCCGCGGAATAAACAACAGTAGAAGTACTACATTACAAATAAAAGAAACAAAACTTAAAAATGTATTCTACAATATTTACAGATCGATTCAAATTGTACAAAAATAGGGATTTCTACAGAGCCATAATTTTTTAAAAGAAGGGCCCTGTAGAAATCATATGAATAAAGTGTGAAAAGTAATACTTTTTATCAAAATATTTAAATACTATTATCAAAAATAATTATTAACTATACAATAAGTAATAATTTATTATCTATTTTTAAATATTTTATTATTTGGTGTATTTTTTTGATAGTTGTTATGTATAAGAGTTTTGTTGTTCGTATTTATCCTGATGAGGTTCAGGAGAATTTTTTCACTAATCAGTTTGGTTGTTGTCGGTTTGTTTTTAATACTTTTCTGGATGCCAAAAAGAAAGTATATACTGAAAATGGGGAGTATTTGTCTTTTTATGATTGTTCAGCTAATGTTAACTGAGCTAAAAAAGTCTAAAATTTGGTTAAAACGAGTTGATTCCACAGGTTTAATTGAATCATTGAAAAATTTAGAAAATGCATTTAACAGATTCTTTAACCAAATCAGCAAGTATCCACGCCATAAAAATAAATATAATCCAGTACAATCTTATAAAACCAATAATATCAATAACAATATCAGAATTAAGGACAAATTTATTCGTCTTCCTAAGGTAGGTTGGATCCGATTTCGTACCCATCAAAAGATAACTGGCCAAATACAATCTGTAACTGTTAAAAGAAAAGCATCAGGCAAATATTTTATTTCTATTTTATGTAAAAATGTTACAAGACATATTTTTAAGAGTAATAATCGTAGTTGTGGTATAGATTTGGGAGTATCACGTTTTGTCACAATAAACACGGGCAAAATAATACCTTTCCCACAACAAAACAAAATCGCACAGCTAAATAATAGAATACGAAGATTACAAAGAAAAATATCCAAGAAAGAATTTGGCAGCAAAAACTATAATAAAATCAAAAAGAAAATAGCACAAACCTATGAAAAAATACATAACATACTAGACTATCACTTCTATAAGATAGCACAACAATTAACAGAAAAATACCAAGTAATCTGCATGGAAACACTAAACATCAAAGGTATGCTAAAAAACAGCAGACTATCCAAGAGTATACAAGAAAAATCATGGCACATGTTCACAAAAATAATAGAACAAAAAGCATACGAACACGGACGAACACTAATACACATAAACCAATGGTACCCATCCAGCAAAACATGCAACAACTGTCAATACTACAATGAAGACTTAACGCTAAACAACCGAACATGGACATGCACCCAATGTGGTAACAAACACGACAGAGACATAAACGCAGCCAAAAACATACACCATGAAGGATTAAAAAAAATCAAACAAAATCATTATTAATCACACATTAATTTATATGAACCGAGGGTTTCCCGGAGATCGCCTGTACCACTTACTATGCTTAGCATTAGCGGCAATTAGGCAGGAATCAAATGAAAAATACAATTACTCAATATGAGTGAGAATTGTATTATGATGAAGAAAGGAGAATATTGAAATAAAATATTTCCCTCTGTAAAAATACTATATTTGGGTTATTACTCATATTTCCCTCAAAGCAAGGTTTTCTACAGAGCCTAAAAAAGCATAAAAACAATTACATTATACTTCAAAGAAATAGGAGTTATAATAATTCATACACCTCATATAATAAAGCATCTACACTTAAATTAGTTATACCTGTTTAATTCAAAAATCATCAAATGTAATAGATTAAATATAAATATTAATTAATTATATTATGTTAGGAGAGTTAGTTAAATGGCTAAAGAATTTAAGAGAGAAAATCTTCTATTTTCATTATGTGGACTAAACTGTAGTCTATGTCCACTATTTATTAGAAAAGAATGCACCGGATGTATCGAGGGAAGTATGTGTTACAAACTATGTACCTTCGCACCATGCAGCATAGAACACGAAGGAGTAGAATACTGTTTTGAATGCAAAGAATATCCATGCGACAAATACGAGGATGTGGAAAAACATGACTCACTAATTTCACACATAAACCAAAAAATCGACATGGAAAAAGCAATGACAATGGGAATAGAAAAATATAACCAGGAAGCCAAAAAGTTGAAATATTACATAAATTTCTGGAAGAATATAATCCGAACAATGATAAAGAAGTATTCTTCTGCACAGCAGTAAACCTACTGCCACTAGAAGAACTGATAAACGTATCAGATAATATTGACTCCACAACAGAAAACATGACACTAGACAAAAAATATGACTACCTTAAAAAAGAGTTATTTGAACGTGCCGAAAAGAATAATATAAAAATAGAATTAAGAAAAGGAAAATATAATGAAGAAAAAATTACATTTTAAGTAATTTCCTTCATAATTATCTTTTAATAACTAATATTGATTATTGCTTTCAATAATCTGTGACAACTTAATATGTGAATTAATGAATCTTTCACTACTCTTGTCCATGTTTGTTTTTATAACCTTATTAACACAGTGATGTACACAACCCAAGCATTGCTCACAGTTATCACCAATAACCGGTTTATCTTCCAGTTTAATATTGGCCCTTGGACATACTTTAACGCATACGCCACATTGTATGCATTCATTGTCTGTTAATTCAAGTTTAATTAGCTTCTGGAAACGTTCCTTATGTTGCTGGTCCTGTAAATATACATCCTCATCAATATCATATGGTATTTTGTGCTGCTTTTTGTTAAGGATATCCTCTTTTATAGTTAATATTTGTGCATCTATTTTTTCATCCTTTTTAATTTCCTTTTCTTTCTTCATGTCAAAAGCAGGCAGGTAATTATCCACCATCAGTACTGTGTTTGAATAGTTTACACTGCATTTTTGTTCTATTATCTTGTTACACTTTATAAGTGCTCTTAAAGCACCTTCCTCTACGGATCCATAGGAGCATATTGTGAATAGGTAATCTGCATCTATCTCTACCTTTTCCAAGTATTGGGCTACTATATCTGGTACTGTAATATAATAATTTGGGAAAATAATTCCAACAACATCATCCTTTATATTGTATTGTTCGTTCTTGATTAATTGTGGAATACTAAGTAATTCTCCACCCAAAACTTGTCCAATGTATATATTATTTCCAGTTGATGAAAAATATAAAATCTTCATGCCACTCCACTCCATTATTAAATATTATTGATTAAATTAATCTATTTCTATTATTCTAATATAATTTGTTGTTTTTGCCTTTCTTAATGGGAATCCTCCAGTAACTATTATCAGATCACCCTTATTCAGATTGAATTCTTTTTGTGCTATTTTTTTGGAATTTTCTACCATTTCATCAGTATTTTCGTATATGTCTGTTGTTACTGGTTTTACTCCAAAGTTTAAGACAACTTTTTCTGCAATATGATTTGATGGGCAGCATGCAAGTATTGTGGAGTTTGGTCTTAGATTACTGATTTTACGTGCTGTGAATCCTGTCATTGTGGTTGTGACGATGAGTTTAATATCTGAGTATTCTACTGCTTCTGCAACTAGTTTTGCTATTGTGTCACTGGTGCCTATTGTTCCCTTGTATGCTACGTGTTTTGAGTAGTCTATCGTGGATTCTACGTATTCGCATATTCTGGCCATTATGCTTACTGCTTGTATTGGATATTTTCCTATTGTGGTTTCTCCGGATAGCATCACACAGTCTGTTCCGTCTAGTATTGCGTTTGCTATGTCGGATACTTCTGCTCTTGTTGGTCTTGGATTTTCATACATTGATGCGAGCATTTCTGTGGCTACTATTGCAAATTTGCCTTTTTCTCGGCATTTATGTATTATGTTTTTCTGTAGTATTGGTAGTTCTTCCATTGGTACGTCTACTCCGAGGTCTCCTCTGGCTACCATGATTCCATCGGATTCTTCTATTATTTCGTTTATGTTTTCTATTCCTTTTCTGCTTTCTATTTTTGATATTATTAGGGCATCTCCTCCTGCTTTTTCTATTATTTTTCGTGCTTCTATCACGTCTTCTCGTGTGTTTACGAATGATAATGCCAGGTAGTCGCAGGCGTGTTTTGCTGCGAATGTTATGTCTTCTCTATCTATTTCGCTCATGAAATCTAGGTTTAGGTCTACTCCTGGGACGTTTATTGTTTTATGGTCTTGTATTTTTCCGTTTCCTAATGCTTTTAGTAGTACGTGATCTTCTTTTTTGTCTATGACTATTAATTCTAGTAGGGCATTGTCTATGAGTACTTTGTCTCCTAGTTTTATGTAGTCTATTGCTTCGTTGTGGTTTACTCCGAATTCTTTGTTGTTGCCTTTTTTGCAGTTTTTGCTCATTTTTATTGTGTCATTTTTTTGTAGGGTTGTGCCTCCGTTTTCTATTGTTGTTGTTCTGAATTCTGGTCCTTTAGTGTCGTACATTATTGCTAATGGTTTTCCTGATTTTTGTCGTACTTCTCGTATTATGTTGATTGTTTTTAGTATGTCTTCTTTTTTTGCGTGGCTGAGGTTTATTCTGGCACAGTCCATTCCATTGTTTGCCATTTGTGTCATGGTTTCTACTGTGTCACTTGCTGGACCTATTGTGCTTATTATTTTTGTTTTTTTCATGTTTTTTGTTTCTCCATATTACTATTTTTTTAGGGGTTTGTTATTGAATTGTTGAGGGTATGGTTTTTTTTTTGATTTATTCTTTTTTTGGGTGATATTTTTTATTATATATTATATTTAGTGTGGGTTGTTATTAAGGTAATTAGATGTTTATTAGGTTTTTCTTTGGATTATTGTATTTGTATTATTATATTTTTTTTCTTTGTTTTTTTATTTGATTAGTTAAACATAATAATAAGTTTAGGTATACCTAAATACATAGAGGTGTAAAAGAAAAATGAAAACAAACAAAGAATACAAAGAATTATCCATAAAAGAATTCAACAAAGCAGCAACCAAATACGAATCAAACCATAGAGGAATATACGAAATGTGCAAAGAAGACTACCCACCAATACTAGAAGAAATAAAAAAACAACCATTCACACACCTACTCGACGCAGGATGCGCAACAGGACCAATGCTAATATTACTAACACAAGAATACCCAGAAAAACAATACACAGGACTAGACCTATCACCAAAAATGATAGAAACAGCAAAAAAGAAAAACCTACCCAACACCACATTCATAGAAGGAGACTGTGAAAACATGCCACTAAAATCAAACACCTACGACATAGTAATAAATTCACAAAGTTACCATCATTACCCCGACCCCCTAGCATTCTTTAAAGAAGTACACAGAGTACTTAAACCAGGAGGAAAACTAATACTAAGAGACAACACAGCATCAAAACCAGCACTATTCTTCATGAACAAAATAGGAATGAAAATAGCAAACATGACAGGACACGGTGATGTTAAAGCAAGCAGTATAACAGAAGTAAAAGAATACTGTCAAAAAGCAGGACTTAAAATATTAAAAATAGAACGACAAAAAAAGTTCAGATTACATTTAGTAGCACAAAAAGAATAATAAAGAAAAAAAATATGATTATAACTTGTCTTTAGTATGTTTCATCCAAACTTTACTATTATCATTAAGAGTTTTATTATTATCAGCCATAACCCCGACAAGTTCATGAGGCACATACAACTCTTCCAAGTATCCTATATCATCCTTTGATAAATTTAACTCCGTACTTCCCACTGCACCATCCACATGATACTTCTTGGTAGATCCAACTATAGGAGATGTGACCTTAGTTTCAAGCCAGGACAATGATACCTCTGTCATAGTAACATCATACTTTTCTGCCAATTCATTCACACGATAAATTATCTTATTGTCCTGTTCTTCTGTTTTATCATATTTTGTCTTAGCATAAGAATCTTCTTCCAAACGCTTTGACGTCACACTTGGTAGTCTGGATAATCGGCCGGATGCAAGTGAACTATATGGTGTTGTAGCTATATCATCCTCCAAACAGTATGGTATCATTTCCCTTTCTTCTTCCCTGAAGATTAGGTTATGATGTCCCTGTACTGATACAAATCCTTTCAGTCCATTTTCTTTAGCAATTGCATTTGATTTTACTAGTTGCCATGCAAAACAGTTGGATATTCCTATATTATGCACTAATCCTTCATCTACTAGCTGGTTTAACCCGTCAAGTATGTCAGTTATTGGTGTGTTAAAGTCCCACATATGATATATGTACAGGTCAATATAATCGAGTCCCAGGTTTTCCAGGCTCTTCTGTGCCATATTTCTAATATGTTCCTGGCCAGAAACGTTGTTTTTAATTTCTTCTTCTGTTCTTGGCAGGAACTTTGTTGCTACTACCATGTCCTCCCTGTCAGCATAGTCTTTAATTGTTCGTCCAAGGTATTGTTCGCTTGTTCCATTCTGGTAGCCTATTGCAGTGTCAAAGAAGTTAATTCCTTCATCTATTGCATAACTGATTATTTCTCTTGATTTTTCCTCGTTTAATGTCCATGTGTGCATACCATTTTCAGGATCTCCAAATCCCATACATCCAAGACATACTTTACTAACTTCTAAATCAGTTGTTCCCAGTTTAACATATTTCATTTTTCGTGATTTCCTCCATCATTATGATTTTATTCATCTTCTTCGTCATAATCTACAGAGGAAATGATTCTACCTGTTTCTTTCCATTCCTTCTGTATTTCCATTTGTGTTTCCTTGTCTGCTTCTATTACTATTCCAGTGTAGGAACAGTCATTACAGGACCATTGTGACCAGTTCTGTGGTATGATCCATTCTATGTTTTCACTTCCACATTGTGGGCATATTTTACGTTTCATAATACAATATATTGATTAAGGTAATAAAATATCTTTTGGAATACTTTAATATATACATTAATGCTAGCATTATCAATTAAACATACTTATATAATGTTATTCCATAATATTTAGTATAAGAATTTTTAGTTGTTGAGAAAAATGATAGAAAAAGAAACAATATACTCAGGAATAATAGGTGCAGTAGTAGCAGATGCACTGGGAGTACCCTACGAATTCTCAGCACCTGAGGACATGAGGGAAAACCCGGCAACTACCATGACAGGACATGGAATGTACAACCAGCCAGTGGGAACATGGAGTGATGACTCATCAATGACGCTGGCAACAATGGACAGCCTACTAAATGGAATAGACTATGAGGATATGATGGATAAATTCAGTCAATGGGTGGTTAATGCAAAATACACTCCACATGATAATGTGTTTGACTGTGGAATTACAACCTGTAGTGCAATATATAATTACTTTCAAAATCATACTCCGGCACTGGAATCCGGATTAACCGATGAACACAGTAACGGTAATGGTTCACTCATGAGAATACTGCCAGTATCATTATACTCATATGCAAATAAACTGTCAGTTAATAAACAGATGGAATTGATAGATAACACATCATCATTAACGCATGCACATAAGATAAGTAAGGCATCATGTAATATTTACAACTTCATAGTACAGGAAGTGCTCGAAAACCCTAGAGAAGACTTCAAAGAATTAATAAAGAAAGGATTAGATAAATCAAGAAAATACTATGATAACAGTGAATACTCATGCTTTAACAGGATATATGACAACCTGTTCATGTTAACAGATGATGACATAGAATCCAAGGGATATGTAGTGTACTCATTAGAAGTAGCATTATACTCCTGCTACCATACGGATAGTTACAAGGAAGCCGTGCTAAAAAGTGTGAACTATGGACGAGACACTGATACTAATGCAATAATAACAGGTGGACTAGCAGCATTATACTATGGATATGATAGCATACCACCAGAATGGATAAAACAGATAGTTAGACTAGATTATATAAAAGATTTATGTGACAAATTCACAGAATCATTACAATAGGGAAGGTGAATCCTTATGAATGGTATAATAGGAGCAATATGTGGAGACATCATAGGATCAACCCACGAGTTTCATCCAATAAAAACAAAGGAATTTAAACTGGTAAACAAATACTCCACATACACTGATGATACTGTGCTAACATTAGCAGTAGCATCATGGCTAACCAATGATGAATCCTATAGCACACAGTCTCTGGTGAGGAAGGTGCAGAAATTTGCCTCATATTATCCGAATGCAGGGTATGGTGGCAGATTCAGGGAGTGGATTGTTCAAAGAAATCCGAAGCCATATAATAGTTGGGGAAATGGTTCTGCAATGAGAGTAAGCCCGGCTGCATGGGTATGTGACACACTGGAAGATACTCAGATACTGGCAAAAAGGTCTGCACAGATAACACACAATCACTCTGAGGGAATAAAAGGTGCGATGGCAACAGCATCCGCAATATACCTTGCAAGACAGAATAAAAGCAAAGAGTATATAAAAGAGTACATTGAATCAACATTCCAGTACAATCTTACTAGACGATTGGATGATATACGGCCGGATTATAAATTTGAGGTATCCTGCCAGAAATCAGTACCGGAATCCATTATATGCTTCCTGGAAGCAGACAGTTACACTGACACTATACGTAATGCTGTGAGTCTTGGTGGAGATGCTGATACTATGGGTGCCATAAGCGGGGCAATAGCAGCTGCATACTATGATGTTCCAACTGACTTAGTAGATGAATGTAAAAACAGGTTAGATAATAATTTGTTAACAGTATATGAAGAATTTGTAGAAAAATTCTTCTAAAAATAATAATCATTCCTCTTTTATTAACTTTTTAGTTTGCAGATAATTAGATATACATTTTGTGATTATACTATAATATATGAAATCTAAACTAGCAAGTAGTGTATTCTTATCTGTAAGTACTTTTTATATCCTTGCCGAAGCATTTTGTGCTTTATTCTTCAAGGATTCACTCATTAATACTTATCTTATTCATACAATTTCAGAGCTTGGAATACCCGGAGCTAACTCACCATATTCTATTCTGATGAACATAGCCTTTATCCTAATGGGATTAGCAGTGCTCTTTGGTAATTATTATTATTTTAAGAAATACATTACAAAAAATAGGATACCCTTCTACATTTTAACTCTTGTTACAGCAGTAGGTGTTATAATTGTAGGCCTTATACATGGTGGAAATCCTTTAACATCAGGTTATCATACACTTGGTGCAGTAATGGCCATACTTGGAGGAAATATTTTATTAATACTAATTTCAAGGTCAATGAAAGAATTTAGTGAATACCAGAAGATAACCTTGATACTGGGCATTATAGGGTTAATAGCATTCTGGATAATGTTTTTCAGTATGAAAAATGTTTACATGCCAGTACTTGAAAGATTATCAGTATATACATTAATATTATGGAGTTTTGTAACCGGAGTATACTGCAATAAGAATCTGTTATAAGTTATGAAAAAATAGTTTTAAAAAATAAATTGGGAGAATTTATTTATTATTTGAGTTCAAGTCCGTCCTTGAATGCTTCTCCCACTCTTTCCTGTACTCTGTAGTAACCATGAGTATAAGGATCAAATGCTATTGCATCTACTAAGGAAATATCCACATTATCTCCATCAAGTACTTCTTCATCAGCTGTTACATTAACTACTTCTGCTATTACTCCACAGCCATAGTCTCCATCCTGGTATTCTATGAATTTACATTCAAAACATATTGGGAACTCGTTAATGATTGGTGCATCAACATTTTCTGATTTTGTAACTGTTAATCCTGTTTTTTCAAACTTGTTTGGTGTATCATTTGCTGATACTACTCCAAAGTAGTCTGCTTCTTTCACATGTTTTGTGTCTGCTATGCTTACTGTGCATGCTTTTCTTTCTATGATGTTTTGTACTGTTTTATGTGTCTTGGTAAGGTTTAATATTACCTGAGTTCTTGAAAGCATAGTTCCCCATGCTGCATTCATTACATCAACGCTTTCATCGCTATTATATGTTGCCACCATTAGTACGGGCATTGGAAATATTGCTTCTGTTGTTTTTATGTTTTTTCTCATTTTCATCATTCCTATTATTCTATGTCAGTTTATAATTTTTCTTATGTATAATATTATCATTATAGATGTTTATTTTTTTAGTAATTATAGAATTACTAATATTATTTAAAGCAATACATTTTAAAAAAAAGAATAGTTAAATATGGGGGTTAAGTTTTAAGATGAAGAATATTATTATCCCTCTATCATAATCATTTTACCTGTTCGTGAATCCTTATAAACTTTTCCCATTTCAGAGTATCCTTCACCACTACTATGGGATACATCAGGTAGTTCTTCCAATTCTTTACCCTGATTTACCTGTTTTAGTTCTGACATGGATTCCATAATATTATCCTTTTCTTGCTGGGACATATCAGAAAAGATTATGCTTTGCATGTTCCAGCTCATAACAACAAATATGAGAAAACCTACGGCCAGTACTAACATTGCATCCACCAGGTTTGCTGTTCCTGCCATTGGATCTTCGTCTACTCTTTTTGAGCGTCTTCTTTGTTTTTTCCTAACCATATTAATCACTGCTTTCAATGGTATTGTTTTTTTGTTTGTTGTTCATGTTATCTAGTATTGCATCAGATAATGCATCTAAATCTGATAAGTATTTTTCATACCATGACCCTCTTATCTTACCTATAAAGTATGATAATGCTCCACTTCCAATACCTACAATTGTAGTGTTGAATGCTACTGTTAATGAGCTTGCTAGAGTGTTAATGTCTCCTGATCCTAAAGCGGCCAGTCCAGGTCCTAATGGTATTAATGTTCCCATTAATCCGAGTGTTGGTCCTATTCTTGTTATTATGTCTGTTCTTCTTAATTTTTTATCTGTTTTTTCTTCTTCATTTTCTACTAGTTTTCTTGCTAATATTTCACGTGAATTGTTAGTTAAAGATTCTGAGCTTGCTATATCATCAAGTATCTTTTTTTCTGATTTTGGTAAGTTTGAATTTTCTATTATTTGCTTTATTTCATGTGGCGTGTTTGCATTGTTTATATCATATATGAGTTCTTTTATTTTTTCTACTGTTATTTCCTTTCTTGAACTGTATTCTGCTATTACTGCTCCGATTGTTACTACGGAGATTATGAATATTATTAACAATATAATTAATACAGGTATGGTTAAACTTTGTGATATTAAATCTAATGTTCCTGTTAGTACTTCGCCTCCCGGGACACTAATAATCATAATTTATCACCTCCTATTTTAGAATGTTATCTTCTCTATTATAGTATATTCCTATTATTATCATTATGATAAATGCAATTATGAATAGTATTAAGTTTATCGGCGAATCTATGGTTATAGCCGCTAACTTAGAGTTTCTCATAGTCATCATGTTCGGTGAGATTAATGTTGAGACTATATAATATGCTCCTATTGTTATCATATAGTTTCCCAGTACAATCTGGTATGGCTTTTTGTTTATCTTTGAATGTTTAGATAAGAAGTATGTTACTAATATGATTATTATTAGTAATGCAGCCATGTATCCCTTGGTTGTTAATGAGTTTAAGTCTATTGTTGTTGCCAATGATGCGTTTAAAAACATTAACGATATCATGAAACATGCATATGGTACTATTGTTGATAATAGTATTGATATTATTGTGTTATTGTCATGTTTTCTCCATTCCCTTATTGTAAGCAATCCTGCCATTATTAAAAGGCAACCTAACAGTAAGTTTGTGAATGTGTTGTTTGCATTCATGAATTCAATTATGGCCCCTGAATATTTTGTTACAATTGAGCCTAATAAGAATATGCTTCCACCATATAATATGCATATACATGTTATAACTTTTTTTGATAAATTAGCTAAACCTATCGATAATCCAATATTCACCCCATAGACTAATACGGATATTATTGTAATAATCTGTATAAGTATTGAATAATCCATAAATTACCACTTTTTTTATTCTTTTTTCTTCATAATTACAATTCCACAACCTACACCAATAATAATTCCTATTACTATTCCTATTACTAGTGGTAATATGAAATCAGAACCATTTTCGGTTGGTGTAACATCCTGTACTTTTTTCATTTCATTAAGCAATGAGTCATTTGTTACTTCATCTATTATTATTAACCTGTCTTTGACTTCTGGATGAGCATTTAGAAATGTATGTGCCACATCCTGATAATCAACTACAATTATGTACTTTTCTGAATTATTTAGCATGTGTTCTAGCTGATGATTTACCTCATCATTGGATGTGAACTTATATACACTAATATTTATATTATTTTGATCTGCAAGATCTTTCACTTGCTGTCCATCAGATTCTGATGCTATTATCATCTTATCTGCGGTTACATCAACACCATGGGCATTTATTGTGGATATGCAGAGTAAAGAAAATATTAATATTAATGCAAAGCTTTTAATATTTTTTTTCATTATTATCACCTCATTTATATTTTATCTAGTTTCAATAAATCTGGTTTAATCCTTTTAATAGCAATAACTATCATAACATTCAATATTGCTTCTATTACAGATATAAACATGTAATATGGGATTAATGTTGATATTACTGCATTAAATGTTATTGAACCTGATAATACTAGTATTATTGCCTGAAGGAAAGTTGCACTAATAATACCCATTATTGTGGATAAAAATATTGCTATTCTTTCATCAATATTAAGGAATATGTTGTAAGAGACAATTGTAACAATGGACAGTATAAATCCCATCACTAGAAAATTTGCTCCAAATGAGCTAATTCCACCCATATTCAATAGTAACGCTTGTCCTATTAAGCATATACATGAACATAATGTTGCCGATATTACGCCTAATAGTATTACTACTATTGGAATTACAAAGAAATGTATTGGAATACCTAATGGAGATGGTATGGATAATGATGATAAAAGTAGTACAATTGCGGAAAAAATTGCAATATTAACTATCTGCTTTTCTACTTGTTCATTCTTAGAAAACTTATAGTTATATACTGCTAAGATTATGATTGATAATAACCAATATAAAAATGCTTGATCAAGTGGTATGATACCATCAGGTAAATGCATTATTATCATCTCATTTTAATGTTTGATTATTTTTTTAATTTAAATACTAATACTATTATTGCAAAACCAATTATAAATGCTCCTACAATTAATAAGATATTAGTTGTGTTAAGAAGATTCCCATTATCTTTCTTAGTATTGTTTGAAGATAGTACTTCTTCAACTTCATAGGAATCATTGCTTTCTACTTCTGATACTTCACCAGTACTATTTTCATCTGTCAATTCGGACTGTGAATTGCTTGTAGGATTACTTGATGTTGATGATTTGGAATTTGAATTTGACTGTGTTTTTGTGGAGGAAGATTTTCTTGAAACAGTTTTGTAGTTAGAACCGGATGATTTAGAACTAGAAGATTTTACACTAGACTTTGAAGATCCAGATGATTGTGAAGATGTATGAGAATTTGAACTTGAAGAAACTTCTGTAGGATATTCACTTCCATGGCCTGGATGAGCAAATGATAATCCTACTACATTTGAAATTAGTATAATTAAAACTATTGAAAAAAGAAATATTTTTTTTATTTTCATAATAATCACCAAAAAAGTGGAAAAAGAGAAGTTTTATTCTTTTTTACTTCTCATGTAACCATAACCTGCAATTGCTCCGATTAATCCTATTGCAACTACAGCTATTCCTACATTAGTGTAATCTGGAGCAGATTGTTGGTCAGTTGTGATTTCATATGCTTTTCCACTGTCTGGTGTTGATTCTTGTTCAGATTGTGAGTCTTGTTCTTCTTTACTTTGGTCTTCAGCTACTGTTCCTACTTCTTCTGAAGCAGCTTGAGTAGTTCCAACAGCTAAAACTGCGGAGCTTGGTGAAGTTCTAGTATTTGAAGAACCTCTGCTTGTGCTTGAACGAGTATTACTTGATGATCTTGTAGGTGTGTTAGTGTTTGTATTAGTGTTGGTGTTTGTGTTGGTGTTTGTGTTTTCTGAGTATGATTGTCCATTGTTATGGGTGTTAGGATTAGTATTAGTGTTAGTGTTTGTATTTGTATTAGTGTTAGTGTTAGTGTTTGTGTTTGTGTTTGTATTATCTGTTGATTCTGAATTACTATTGGATTTTATTGCATCTTCTTTAGATACTTTTGGTAAACTTTTTATGTAGCTCATAGTGTTAAGATCACCGGAACCTGATACTAAAGCATCATATTGTTCCTGATTAATCCATCTTTCTTCATTTGTATCTACAACAAGGTCTTCCATAATTTTATCATTAGGATTTCCTTTATACATATCAATAAATGCTTGTATTTGAGTTGCACGTTTAGCCTCTGATGTTGAATACATATTTGTATCAACTACCGGCCATTTGAAACTTACAATTACTGCACGACCTACTTTAAGTTCATTATCCCATACAATTAATGCTCCTTCATCAGTTGCACCTTCAACATATTCAGATTCTGTATCTTCATCAGGTAATTTTTGTACAATAAATGAACCCATACCTGGTGATATTCCTAATATATATGTTAAACTGTCATCTTTACAGTATGTGCTTGAAGCTATGTATGTGTATGATTCGTTTTCACCTAATGGATAATTTTTTTGTATGTGGTCAGTAATGAAGAATCCTGGTTGTACACCTGGACAAACGTGGTTATGGTATAAGAAAGACATGATTTGATCAAAATCAGGGTCTGCTTTCCATGCATTTGCAATCGTTTGTATGCTGAACCAATTACCATCTGGCATGAATGTTTGTTGTATTTCGTTTAATTTTTCAGAATCGTTTAAAGTATCAATTCCAATATTTACTACTTTAGAACCATTTACTTCTCCTACAAAGAAGGTTCCATCATTATTGTATCTGAGGTATGATGCATAAACATCATCTGATCCTGGGTTACGCATGATGAATGCAAACCATAATGGTTTCCATAATGCTTGGTGGTATTGTAGCATGTTTTTACTGTATAAACTTGCACCAAGTGTTTCATATAATCCATCACGGACTAATACTGTTTCTTGGTTGTCTAAGTATACATAACCTGCTGATGTGAATGCTGCAAAGTCTACATCGTCTTTGAGTATGTCAATACCTAATTCTTTTTTGTAAATGCTTAAAGCTTTTTTAGCAGCTTTAACACCGATTTGTTTCATTTGATTATCTGTTAATTTACCTGTTGTTTGATCTGGTGTTGATCTTTTTGCTTGTGGTAAATTTAATGATAATATATATTCTAAGTCTAATCCATGAGAATCTATTGCTTGTATTGTGTGGTCATCATCGTGTGTTACATTACTTGCTGTTCCCATGAGATAGTAGTATTGTTCTTCGGTTAAGTTTGTGAATTCATATAAGAAAGTTACAAGTTCTGCTGGATTTTTGTTTATTTTGTTAATCCACCATGTGCAGTATTTTAATTCTTCTAAACTTCCGTCATCTGGATTTATTCCAGTTTCTTTTGTGAAGTCTGCTTTTGTTTTGTTTGAATCAAAAGTCATGATGATTAAGTCACCAGTGTTATCATTTGAGTACCATCGGATAAATCCAATCATGTTTTCTGTTGCACCGGTAGCTGTGGTGTCAATTCCAACATAACCTATTTTTCCAACTGTAGCATCTAAGAAGAACATTGCTGCGTCATCATCTGATCCACCTGGAACTCCTAATATTTTGTATGATGTTATATCACCAGGAGATCCTCCGTCCATACGTGTTTCTTTTACTGGTGGGTAATATTGTAGTAATGCTTGTACTATACTGTATCCACCGAGTGTTCCTTCACATATGTGTCCGTGGAATGCTGCTTCTTGTAAAACTTCTCTAGAAACACCTGCTGCCCATCCATTAGCTAAACTTGCAAATGACCATGCATTTTTACCTTTAATTGATTTGAAATAAGTATTCCATTGACTTCTAGTCATATCTTCAGAGATTGTTCCAAGATATGATAATTTAGTTGAAGCATTTTCATATACTGCAATTCTTAAATCTGAACCTTCTTTAACAATAAATGCAAAATCGATTGGATCTACTGCTGTTTCACGTAACATTAAAACATCAGTATAACTTATATCGTCGCCATAGTTTAATATTCCTTCAATAGCTTCTTCACTAGTTTTACCGTTTAGTTTTGCAACTCCAGCTGAAGTTACAACTAATATATCATCTGCATTATTGAAATTCAATGCTTTATCTGCTGATGCTGTAACTGTTCTACCTAATTTATATGCTTCGGTAGCAGTTAAGTCAAAAGTTACTGTTTTTTGTGTGGAATCTACTATTTTACTTACTGGAATATAACCTGAAGTTAATGCTGTTATGTTAAATTTTTCTGATGATGTGTTTGGAATTGTTAGTACAAATTTATTTGATTCAGAGTCGTAGTCTTTTTCAAATTGTACTTCTTGATCATCATCGAATACATGAAAATCAGGATTTACTTGTTCAATATCTTTTGGATATTCATATTTTATTTTTACATTGACTGATACGTCTTTTAGATCATTTCCATCATTATCACTAGTTAATGTACTAGTAGTCTGTGTTTCTTGTAAATCTTGATTGCTACCTGTTGTTGTAACAACCGGATTATCTGATGATTGGGTTGTAGATGTTGAATTTTCTTGAACATCTGCTGCTGCTATGCTACCAACCATCAAAAATAATAACACGAGAAATGATATTAAATAAATTTTTTTATTAATAGTCTTTTCCCCCGTTTATTTTTTAATTAGTTATAATCCATGAAAACAATATTAATAATTTAATTAATAAATATAGTATAGGTTATAACATAGTTTTTTTTGCGAGATTTCGTATTTTGGACATTAAGTACACTGTCCATGATACACTAATGTTATAATCTTTAATTTATCATTTTCTTAGTGTACCTAATATCAATTTAAATATTGTAGTAATACATATATAATATTATTTATTACTTCTTTATACATTAACAATGTTAAAGTATTATTAAAATTTTTAAAAAAAGTATTAAATAACTTGATATCAAAAAAAGATACATCAAACAAAGCAATATCAAAAAATTAAAGAAGAATAAATATAACAAAACAAAATAAAGAATAAAACAACAAAATAACAAAAAATATCCTATAAAATCATATAATTAGAAAAGTATTACTATTAAAATAGAAAAAAATATAATCCTTACCTTAATAAACAAAATAATTACAAATAACACTACAAAAAAGAATACTAATCATGATCAAGTTTTTTAGGTTTAAAATTCTTGGGTGCTCCAAAAAATTGAATAACTGGTTTAACTCTCTTACGTGGTTCTTCCTTATTTTTCTTATCATCATGTTTTTCATTCATATTATCACCAACAGATTAATTAAAATAATTATTATATCAGTTAATAATAGAAATATACTAATAACAAGCATTTTTGAACCTTTTCTTATATATTCCGTTTTTTTCTGTTATTATATTTGAATTATATCCTATAGCATAATCTAAACTACTAATAACTTCTGCTATAATATATTTAAAATTATTCTTATTTAAATAGTATCCTAAAATGATATTCTCTGTTAAGGCACTAGCATAATATGTTAATTTGTATGATTTGTATAAATTGTACAATGAAAAACTATTGGCAATTATATTTAGGATAAATATTAATAGGAATACTATTTTGGTAGTGTTTAAAAAGTAATTTTGGTTAATGAATAATTCTAGTACTGTTGCACTGATGAATGATAATTGTATGGTGAATACTAGTATATTTATATTCAGTAGTGAACTGCCTTTTGAATCTAGTCCTTCAAATCTTTGTATTTCATAATCGTATTTGTTTTTTAGTAGATTGTATATGAATTTATGTAATTCTTCTTCATTTTCTGTTATCATAATGTTTTATAATATAGATATATATGTTTAAATTATATAAATATTTTAGCCCCCTTGATAAAAATGTAATTTTTTGAGAGCAATAAAACCTTGTTTTTTTAATTTTTTTATAAAAATAGTTTTGAATTTTAATAATACATATGTATTATCTTTTATATTAGTAAAAAAGAGTCATTGTATACTAATATTTATATACAATGAGTTACATATATTATATTGGCGATTACATGAAACTTCATTTGTATTTTAGTAAACAAGACTCTAATTATAGTATGTTCAAAGAAATATTTAATTTTATCGATTCTAAAAAAAGTAGACAAATTATTGCTTCATATGGTATAAAACCAATTGAAACATTTATAAATGATTTAAAAATCCATTTTTTAAGCTTCACATACAATTATGAAGTATCATTTATCCTGGATGAATTAAAAAACAATTCACAATTAAGAAAATTTTGTAACATTTCTAAAATTCCAAGCTTAAACTCCATAATTACTCGTTTATCTAAAATTAACATAACAACCATTGTTAATTTAGTAAACAGATTATTAAGAACTAATTTTACACGTAAACACAAAAAAAGATTAACTTTCTTAGTTGATGCAACTCCCGTAGATGTTGATATGAATTTCTTAAGATCAACATATAGCAAGAAATATCTAGAAAAATTAGATTTAAAATGGTCATATTCATCCTCCAAAGGACATTATATCGGTTATAAAGTTACCATGGTATTAGAAAAAGAATCATTAACTCCTGTAATGATATTAATCCACCAAGGAGCACCCCACGATTCAAAATTATTCACAGAAATCATGGAACAACTAAAAAAATCAAGAATAATACAACCATTAGACATATTACTCTTTGACAAAGGATATTATAGCTATGAAAACTATCAAAAAGGCATATTAGACTATAAAATCATACCATTAATCTTCCCAAAAACAACCTTCAAAAAAGACAAACTCATGACATATTTACACTACCCACTAGAACTATTTAAGAAAAATAAAAGAAATAATAAAATAAAAAAGTTATTAAAGAAAGCTACTAATAAATTAATCAATTTAATTAAAAAAATGGAAACAATATAAACCAATACGTGGCTATATTGAAGATTTTTTTAAAGTATGCAAACAAGCATTCAATATGCATAAAATACACAAATACACAGTCAATTCATTCACAAAAGACATCTATTTAAGAGTATTATTAATAACCCTCGCAGTAAACCAAACCACTAAGACAAAAACAGCACTACAAAAGCTCAGTCAAAAGTGATCTTATCAAGGGGGCTAAAATATTTATGTTTTTAATTAGATATTTAACAATTTTTTATTAAGTTTTGTTTCGTTATTCTCAACTATTACGAAGAAAAAAAGTACAATTTATAACTATTAATCACATGAAAAAATATGAAAAAATAAGAAACATAGACAATTAACACATACTTTAGCTAAATATAATCATCCAGATTTTTAAAATGCTTCTGATACTCTTCTCTATATTTAAAAAGATTACTTCTAATCGTTGATAAATTTATACCTTTAAATATATCATCTAATATCAATACCATATTATCTACTGTGAACTTTTTATCATAAGGCGTATTATCATATATTTCCAACATCATTGATTCATAAGGGTATCTTGTGTTTTTTGACAATTTTCTTAATTGTTTCACATTACCTATTTCTAACTCTTCCTTTGAAAAATCAACAAAAGCCATGAAAATCGGATAATCCCGGTTTAAGTTTAAAGAAAATATTTTTAATTCATTGACAAATTCTTCCCCATCACACTTCTTAAGAGCTTTATATATTGCTCTCTTGGATTCCAGTACTGTTTTAATATATTCATGGTCATCTTCTTGTAATGCTTTTTGTTCATGTAATTCAAGGAAGGATAATTCTGTCTGATAACTATCTTCATAATTATTTTCGTTTAAGAAGTTCTTGTATTCCATTAAATCATAATCTTCTAACATATTACCTGCTAAGAGCAGAAAATTATTTTCATTCAGATAATTAATTGCATTCTTAGTTATAATATATTCCTGTCCTATTAGATCTAATGGATTATATGCTGATAAGTCAACATTTTTTTCTATTCGTTCAATCAATTCCTGTTTTTTTCCGGATACTTTTTGTCCATCGGTTCGTAGAATATCTTTTAGCTGTGGAACTTTCATTTTATTAGCAATAATGTTCCAATTGTCCTTAGAAATTTCTTTTCCAACATATCCCTCTTTTATCATGTGTTCCTTTAGTATTTTTGGTTCAAAACCAGTAGAAAGTGATATGTATTCACAGGCATTATCTAATGGTGTTAAATCATGCAATATTGAAATTATTTTTACAGTAGCTACACTTAAAGAAGTTATTTCATCAGAATCTGTCTCAGAATTTAGGGAATAATCTGATTTTGAGAAAAGTCCTCTTAAACTTTCTCTACCATTATTTTTATTAGTTATTTTCTTTATTAATTCATCAAAAAATTCACTAAATATTTGCATTTCCTCTTCATTACTGTATTGAAGGTTATAACCACAGATCTTACATGAAATGTCGGATAAATTTATTGGACTGTAACAGTATGGACAGGATACTTCTGTAATATCATTTTCCAATAGAATTTCATCAATTATTTCATCTTCTACTAACAGGAATTTAAGTCTTTTAAATAATGCTTCATTACGTACTATGCCCTCATCATATTCTTCTATCAATTGTTCCTGTATTTCTTTAACTCTTTCTTTCCCTATTTCTTCTAATGCTATTTTTAGAATTTCTGATAATTCAGGAGGTTTTCCTACAAGTTCATTTATATCATATTCTGGTTTAGGAAGATTTTCCTTTAAATCTACTAAAATATCTGCAAATAAATCACAATTTTCTAACATATCTTCTTTTACATTTTTTAAGTGTGATTGAATGTTATTTCTATGTTTTTCTGCATTGTAGTTAACTTTATCGCTCTCTAATGTTTTACTGTAACATATGATATTACTTCCAGGAGATGAAATATCTATTAGTAGTAGTGTAGCACTTATAGCAGTATCATATAAGTTTGATCCATAAAAAGAGTCATCATCCAGGATAAAATCGTTAGTATTTGATATATAATTTTCTGATTTTACATCCAATGATATACTGGATGCTACCAGGTATTCATTTAATTTTTCTGCAAACCCATATTTTATAAACAAGTCTATAATCAAATTATTCGGTTCTAAAACAGAAAATACAATATCACTTTTCAAAATTTTTGACAATTCATTGTATAAAATGCTATTTCCACGATACTCAGGCATTATATAAACATTTACTAGTGAAATACTATCAAAATCTTCATCAATATTATAAGCAATAAAACCTACTACCTTATTATCATATAATAATTCTTTAAATATATTGCATTCAGTATTTTCTAATATAAAACCCTCTTTTTTCATACACTCATATATATAGGGATAGTTTTCTTTAAGTATATTCTTTGCGTTTAATGTATCATCATTACTTTCAAAAACTTCCGATTCTTGATTATCCCTTATAATATAATCTATCATAATCATTTATTTGTAACTACGAATTTATAATATATACCTTATTAATTCAGTTCACAGTTCAATAAAATACAGCAACATTGCATATGAAAAATAATTTAATTAATATGAAACCCAATCAATAGATTAAATATAATACAAGTATACAGGAGAAGATAAATGGACAAAAAAATAGGGGCAATAATTGCCGCCATAATAATTATTTTCGCATGTATCATGGTATACATGGCACTAGTACCCTCATACAAGGCAGTGGAGATGAGTGGTTACCAACTGGAAGTACCACAAAGCACATCTAATGTTGACAATAAAACTGAAAACTATAACACATACGATGATAGAGGACATAACCTGTCCATCAAAACATGGTCATGGAAAAACACACAAGACCAAAACCTGAACGGATGCTACGATATAGGAGCACAACTCGGAAGCAACCTGGGACAAAACTGCACACACGAAAACATAACATTATACAATAAAAGCGGAACATACACATACTTCGACTACAATGCAATGACAGGATCAATGATAATAATCACAACAAACAAATTAGAAACAATAACCCACATAGTAGATACAATGAAAAAATCCGAGATAAGACCTGCCATGGACCTGGGAAACTTCACAAACATGGCACTAGGACTAACAGCACAAAACAACACAACAGCAAATAATACTACCACAACCAATACAAAAAAGACTAGCAGCACGAAGACAAAGAAGACCAGCAGTACTAAGAAAAGTTCTAGTGAAGATACTATATATGGTGAAAAGATAGGTGAAAGACATGACTTCGCTGGAAATCCTGACTATGAATATATAGGAACAGAAAATAATATTTACATTAGAGAGAAGAAAACTGGTAAAACAGTAAAAAGATACTTGGATGGTGGAGCATACTATTTCAAATAGAAACAAGTTTAACCCCCATATATTCCCTCCCTTAATATGGATATACGGCTTTTTTTCATTTAATCTATAACTATAATAACATACAAATAATTCACAACCCCAAAAAATAATATATACACAACAAAAAAAAGAGGAACAATAAAATGATAACCCTAAACCAGAAATATGTACTGCACATACCCTGCTACAAATACCAGGATGGAAAACTAATATCACTAAAAAACGAGAACATAATAGACAAACTAATAAAACAACTAAACACTGAAGGATACAATAGCTTCTACATAACAGAAGTAAAAGGACACTACAAGACAAGAATCTTCAACGAAATACTGATAACAATCTTCACCAACCAAGAAGAAAACACGCCCGAGAAAATATTCAGAGAATGGTACAAAGAAAACAACAACATACTACAACAAGAATCATACGCATACGAACACGGAACAAAGATGATCATCGAAGAATTATGAATCATTATCAGTATTTTATTCGAGAAAAAAACAAAACCAGTATTATTATCAGTTAATAGAGTTAAAATTCAACAATATCAAAAGAATCTCTTCTAGAAATTTCAGATAAACTACTAAATTAACTAATATCAATTAGTTATTAATTTTTTTTAAAAATTGAGTGTTGGCATAAATTCGTTTTTGTAATACTTTTTATGTGGATGAAACTTTTTTTTTTAGTATGATTGTTAAGTATGTATATATGAATATGAAATATATTACTTATCAAGACCCCCTTGATTACTTACCGTATACTATGTTTTTATAAATAATATTAACAATTTATATTTATTTATTGTATTTAATAAATTTAATTGGGTTTTATAATTTATTAAACGGATTATTAAAAGAGATTTCTAAATAATTTTCTTATAAAATTAGATATATCTAAATAAAAAATAATAGTGAGATAATTTACATCAATAACCATTAAAGAATAAAGATAATTTTTAAAAAAAATCAATAAAAAAAATAATTAAAGAGTTACCTTCAAAAATTATTATAAATACAAAATAAATTATAAAAAAAAGATTAAACAACAAAATTAAATATTATATCAAAAAAATTTCTAATTTAATAAATAAAATAAGAAATAATGACAAATACACAATTTACTAAAACAAAATGAACATTATTAAATTAATATAATCCAGTACTATGTTGATATTATAAAAACAAAGTTTATATTTAATGAACATAAACATTCTATTTAATTTAATAAGAAATTATATTAAACAAATAAGTGAAAGTATAATAAACAGTAAATATATATTATTTCTAAACAAAAAGACATGAAGAGGTGAAATGATAATGAAAACTTGTCAGTCTTGTGGATATCAAAATAAGGACAATGCAAAGTTCTGTTCATCCTGTGGATATAATTTACCAGAAAATACTGAAACACAGTACGATTTTAATCCAGACAATAACAATAATTACCAGGATAATAACCAGACCTACCAACAACCAACCACTCAGCCAAACACTTATCAGCCAAACTACACACCACCCAAAAAGAAAAATGCTATTATTGCAATAATATTAAATTGTATAGGTGGTATATTCTTCTACTTCCTAGCAGGTATAGGACAAATATATCTTGGATTATTCAAGAGAGGACTCGTAATTGGAGCTGTTGGATTACTTATAACATTATTTAACGTAGCAATAATATTAGTAGTATCAGAAGCTGTTGGAACAATCCTTTCATTAATAATGGGAATAGCACTTATAATATACTCCTCGTATGATGCTCACCTTTGTACTCAGGCTATTAACGAGGGACATAGCATACCATTATTATTCGGACAGTTAGACCTTGAATAAACTTCACCACCCACCCTCCCCTTTAACATAATTATACTTAAATTTCAATAACTATTTTTAAAAATAATGCCACATACTAATTTGCCCGTCATACCCATAATATATAATAACAATACCTTTAAATTAACCATCCTATATACAATTACATGTAAACATTAAATAATTAATTTTAGTGATTTTTATGACTTTAAACAAAATCAACGAGGTTAACACCCATACTAAAAAAGTGGATGTACCCCGACTAAACAGTGCAAAAATAAAAGATGTGGGAAATGTATCCCTTGAATTATCAGAGAATAAATTTAAAATCAGATCACTTGATTCAATGTTTAATTATAATAAACCAGTACAGGACATCGATTTTCTACTATTCTCCAAGGGTAACTTCCTATTAAAAGATAAATTTTATATTGGAATAGCAGGAGACCAATTTGAGGTAAACTGCCTAGAAAACGAGATTGAATTTAAAAACTTCTATGAAAGCATTAAAAGAATGAGAAATAACACACGAAAAGACGAAAAACTATTAAACAAAACTCCAAGTTACACTGACACAAGCATTAATTACAATAACACACCATTAATCCAAGAAACCGAGGAAAAAGAAGAAAAAATCAATATCTCCGAGGAAATACGTAACTTCCACAATCTTATGAAAGAGGGCATAATCTCAGAGGAAGAATTTGAGGAAAAAAAGAAAGAACTACTTAAAATGAAAATAGAATAAAAGGGGAGGATTAAGCGTATGAAAATTAATCCCATAATAGCAGTACTTGCATTCATATGTGGTCTGGGAGGAGCAATTTATGCATATGCATGGTCAGGACTAAGTGCAGACCTTGCAACAAACGGGTCAATAACACTTATAGCTAGCATACTAGGACTGTTAGGAATCTACCTGTTCAATAAGGATTATAAAATTGCAATAGCACAATACATTGTATGTGGAGTAGGAGTGCTGATAGGAACCAGTGTAATGGGACTGGCAGGTTTCCTATTCTATATAATAGCAGCAATAATAGCATACACTGAGAAAGATAAATCAGAAAACAGCTCACAATTTGATGATGAAAACTATTATATGAACAAAACACAGATTAAACAAAGATATCCGAATTTTCCACGAACATCCAACAATACTATCTACTGGGCAGTGGTAATTATCTCTGCAGTACTGATAATATTATCCGGTGTAATTGGTGATGCCAGTTATAATAATAATTTACAAGAAAAGGCAAATGGGATACATATTACTAATGTAAGTAGTGATTTGAAAGTATCTTATGGAACTTATACTGGTGGAGTGCAGGGAACATTAACTTCTGAGAAAGATCTTGAAAGTGTACAGGTAAAAGGAGTATGGTTTGCAGCTGATGGAACACAAATTACGGAAACTTATGATTCTGGAATCTTAAATGATGTTAAAGCTAATCAGAAATATCAGCTGAACATACCATATTATGAAGATTCAAGTAAAAAGCCTGCAAAGGTAGAGATACGAGTAAGTGAAAGCTTTAGTAGTAATCCAATATTTACTCAAACAATAAACTTCAATTAAATGTTAAAAACGTGTGATTAGAATGGATAATAATATTCTAATCTTCTATTTTTTATATTTTTTTCAATGTATTTTTTCTTTGATAACCACATTTTATGTAACATGTTTGTATAATCATTTTGTTTTAGAATCCGAATTCGTAGAAGTGGATTAAATATTTTTTTATTTTGTTTTTATCTTTGTCATTAATGTTCTGTTCTAGTAGTATATCTGCATAATCCTGGTAATAATAAACTATGTCATAGAATCTTCTATCATCGAAGTAATTTTCATCTGATAACTTTTCCATTATATTGTTTAATAGTTTGCATGCTAGTTTGTATTCTTTTGCTTCTATTAGTTTTTTAATGTCGGTTCTCATGTATTTTTTTAGTGGTTTTGCTAGGCTTCTCATTTCATAGTAGCCATGGTAGCTGAATCCTTGTCCTTTTGCGTTGTTGAATATTGTGTTCAGTTTTTTTTCGTATAGTTTTTCATCTATTAATGATTTGTTCTGGAAGTATTTGATGAAATCATATTTGAATTGTGGGTTTTGTTTTAATTCTTTTTTTATGAATGTGTTTAGGCGTGTTATGCTTACTTGTTTTAGCATTTGTTCGCAGTCTTTGTTTAATACTGATTTTTGTGGTTTATAGTATTTTTGGTGGTCTTCTAGGATTTCTGGGAATTCTTCTATGAATCGTAGGAATACTGCTTGATGTATGCAATGTGTTTTGTTTGAACATGTACAGTTTAGGTCAAATAATTGATTTTCTTCTATTATTAGTTCTACTTTGAATTCTTTGTTTGTTTTTAGTTGTGCTGTTATTGTACTTGGAGTATGTTTTATTTCACTGATTTTTCCTTTGTAGTTTTTGCTTTTTTCTAATATTTTCTGGTTGAATAAGTGTTTCCAGGTTATCATTTTCTTTTCCCCTTATCGTTTTTTTATTATTTTATTTCATTTTTTTTTAGTTACAGGTAATATTTTATTTATATGTATTGTTTTTGTAGTTGTGTAATAGTATTTATGGTGTTTTTTATAAATGTTTGTATTATTCTTATTGGTATGTTGTTTAAAATGATTTGTATGATACATTTTTAGAAAAAACTAGTATTACATGTACATGTACTAATATAATTATTTAAAAAAAATAGGGTGTTTAGGGGTTGCATATATGACAGGCCTGATACCCATTATCAATTGCATCCTGTCTGCTGGAGAAGTAAACCTTGTTCTTATCACTCATCTTACTTACTCCTTTACAGTCCGGCTTATGAAACTTTTGTGAATTTATATTTCCCACATAACCATCAGAACTGCTGCTGGCCAGGTTATTAGTGGAACTGGAAGACTCTACACTAGTACTGGTATCTGTTGTTGTCACATGATCAGCTGCTGGTGCACCCTCAGCCCACTTGTATGGTGAGAATTCACTTGGTGGTATGAACATTACCTCTGCCAGGCCCTCCTTTAGAAGCATTTCATTCAAATTCTTTCCATCAACTATTACCACGGCTAGTGTTCTACCATACTTATCTGTGTATTTTCGGTCATCAGCATTTATTCCAACTTCTTTGTTTAAACATAATTTTTCAACAAATCTTTTGGAAGCTTGACATCCTGCCACTCCTTTTTCTGGAGTGTTTACTCCCACTAGTCGAACTTTTTTTCCATTGGATAAGTAGATTGTATCTCCATCCACTACTTTTGTACAGACGGCACGTTCTTCACTGGTTAAATAGGTGTTCTCATATTTTCCCAGTATGTCCTGTGTAGAATATGAGTCATAATAATTATCTGCCTTACTGTGTGTGAAACCTGTTCCAGTATAGTATGCAGAGGATACTGATAATGATACGATACACAGTAGCATGAATAGTACCAGGTGTACTTTCTTATTTGTTATTCTTTTAATTTCCATTACCCCCACAAAATAATAATTATAGTATTTATTATTGATTATATTATAATTATGCGGCTTATAATCAATAATAGTTCTTCCTATAATTTATACCTTCTTATGAATATACTCTTCTAAAAATTTGTTATTAATGGCGTGTCACAAATAACTATTCCTTGCTTCCACCATTGCCCGTATATTGTTCAGGGGTGTTTCATAGGCAATGTTACAACTAGGACCTAAAATGTCAACTCCCTTCTCCAGACATTCTGTTGAATCTTCCAATATCTTATCAGCACTGCCCATCAATAACGTTTCACCAATAGCAACATTTCCACAAATCATAGTATTGCTTCCAATCTCCTCACGTAAAGCACTTATACTAGTTATGTCCACTTCCTGTGATATGCTGAGACCATCATAGCCACATGAGAGCATATGCTCCAAGGATGGGCGTGTATCACCACATATATGAAGAACACCCGGAACATTCATTGCATCATACAATTCAGATAAGTAAGGTCCAACAAGATCCTCAAACAGGTCAGGCTTCAATATACGTGACGTGGAACTAGGATCATTCACCACTATCACATCAACGCCAATATCATTATAAAACTCCACCTCATCCAATAATACTGTGTTAATCTCTTCGAGGGCATCATCAATTCCCAGATAATCTGAGTTCAACATCTTAATTATCTCACCCATATCCACAAGATCAGTTAGTAATGTGAAAGCACCCGTCACTTCACCCACTAGTGGCACATCCTTGTCATCATATCTTTCATGAAGTATGCTTGCTGCTTTCTCTATTACAGGAAATTGTCCTAGACAAGTAAAATCTCGGGGAACTTCCAATTCTTCAACACTCTTGAATGGTGCAACACATACTTTTGGAGTAATTTTTCCTTCCTGTCTTTCAACAACATATCCGAATGATTCTGATTCAAACCATAAGTCTAATGGCACAGTTATTGCCTCAAGGCCTGTGTGTTCATACACTGAACCTGCTACCTCTGCCATTTTATCTGCATCATGACATGCCTCATCAAATGTTGTATGAGCCATATCCAGTAATTGTGTTGTTAACACTGTGGGGAATGCTACAACAGGAGTTATTTCTGAACCTTTACCCTTTAACACGTTAATTAAATTATCTTTCAAATTCATCCTAAAACACTCCAATATCTATAATCATGTAGAATACTAGATTAATTAATTCTTTTTAATCACGGACTTTAATAATATATTATGTTATTAATTGCTATTTAATCTTTAAACATACGTATTAATAAGTAATACATGGATAAAACATGGATAGTATATGTAAATGAAAAAATTTTTTTACTAATAAAAGAAAAAGATAATAATATGTTCAATAAAAGAATTGAAAACTTCCTAAACACGAATAAACTTAGCATATCACCTCTGGACTACCATAAGCCCAAAGAGGAATCATATACTAAAAGACGATATGGTTCAGGAGTAATAACATTCCATGATATGAATGGAATACAACATTACATCTTCCATAATAAGGATTACCGGAGAAAAACATTACACGTGAAAATAGCATATGATATGAGTACTAGGGAATACCCATCAGGTAAGAGAATATATAATCTTAAGAACATAATACGAAATTACATTGATAAAAGCAGAATATTATCAGAAAAAACAATTAACAATGACAAGAAATATGAGATAAAATATGAAATACTATTCACTGCCAACAATACTCTTAAATCATACCAGTACTGGATAGATGAACTTGCGTATACAATTAATGACAACAGCACCATACTACTGGATGAACTGAGTCTAAGCATTACCAGGGGTGCTTACAAAAAGATAATACCAGAAATAGAAACTAATCAATTCAGAAACAGAAAAATATGGCCAGTAAAGGACAATCTTGACAAGTTAAATGATTTTCAATTAGCCCTTATCGGCAGGGATTATCAGAAGGAAAAGATTTTACCTCCCTATGAATTAGCTGTAGAACTACATTTTCCTGATGAATTCTTCAATGAGAACAAGGATTACTATGAAAAAGAGGTAACTGTATATGCTCATAACTTCCTGGAAAATATAATGCATGCCAAAGTTTTAAAAGAAGAAGAGGATATGAGTAGTATCAAATGGCATTAAAACTCCATTATTATTTTTTTTATTTTATTAATTTTTTTTTATTTAAACTTGATTTGGATTGTTGATTTAAATCTGTATGTACTTTTTACTAATAATAATCTAAAATAAGAGGAGAAGAGGTTTAAGAGAATACTACTTTTTTAGCTGTATCTCTCTTTTTGTTCTTTATAGTAACCACCAGACATGTGATTGCCTCCGGCATAGTAATCATAGTGTCCTGGTCCATAGTAAGTGTATTCTCCATCACTTTGTTGTACAGTTATTGGATTGTCTTCTGTTGCATATTTGTGGCTTGCATCACGTTCTGGATCATAATCTGGATCAGTATTTTTTTTGGTTTTCTTTGTTGTTGTTTTCTTTGTAGTGGTAGTTGTGTTGTTTGTGTTGTTTGTGTCGTTGATTGTTACGTTGATTGTATTGTTTGTTGTGTTATTGGTAGTGTTGTTTGCTTGGTTACTATTGTTTATGTATAATATGACTCCGGCTATTATTGCTACGCATATTATTGCTGTGATACAGATGATTATAAGGTTTTTTTCTTCCATTTTTTTCCCTCCCATGTATATTTTATTGAATTATTATATAGTTATTAGTTTACTAGTTTGTGTTTAAATAATTTGTTTATATATTGTATTAAAAAAAAAAGAGTTGTGAGGTTAGATCCAGTAACAATTATATTGTTCTGGATTTTTAGATTATTTTGAATGATGTTTTAGTAGTTTTGAGTGCCACTGGTTGGGTTTAGGTTTACTTCTTTTGTATCCACTATATTTTCGTTGGCATCATATAATGTTATATGTGCATGGTCTGGATAGTATTTGAATGAGTTTGCACTTGGCATTGAAAATGTTCCCGTGTTATCCACTGTTTTTGGCACTATGTTTCCTGGGTTTAGTTGTGTGCCGTTACGACTGTAGTTTACTCTGATTTTCACGTTTTCTCCGGCATGTTCTTTTCCTACATTTACTGTTATGTATGTTTTGTCTTGTAGTGAGCTTCCTGTTTTTATGCTTCCGCTTATTATTTTGAGTGGTGTGTTTGCCTTGTTTTGTTCATTATTTGTTGTCATATTATTAGTGGGTGTTGTTGTGTTTGCTGCTTGTTCTGGTGTGTTTATTTGTTCTTGGTTTGGCGTGTTTGTGTGATTGTTTGCTAGTAGGAGTACTGTTCCTGCTATTATTAGTGTGACTAGTATTATTGTTATGCTTATTATAATGTATTTTGTGTTTGATTCTTTATTTCTTGCCTGGTAATTGTTATGATATGATATTTTTGTATCTAGTGGTTGGCCACAGTTTGTGCAGTTCATTGCATCATCCGTGTTTGCATATCTGCATTGTGGACAAAATTTCATTTTATTTTCAGGCCACCTTTTGTTTTGGTTATGTATCTTGGTTTATATTATTTTTCTATGAGTTATGATATTGGTCTTGGTGTGCTTGTTTGTGATCCTTTGTGTTTGCCCATGTCACAACCGTATTGGTATACATTGTTTTTGTATCGTATTTCTATTTTACAGTAATCCGGGTATTTTGGTATTGGTGCGTATTCTGTTATTTTTATGTTTCCATCTTCGTCTACTACATGGTTTTCGTATCCTGATGGGCTGTTTAGGTTTGTTCCGTCCCTTGAGTATGTTGTGATAACTTCCATGTTTTCTCCAACGTGTTCTTTTCCGACTGTTATTGTTGCTGGTATTCCAGTGTTTGGGTTTCCGTCCAGGTAGAATGATGCAGAGCTTACATTTAGTTGTGGAATATTTATCTCGTTTGCCTGATTGTTAGGTGTTGTTTCGTTATTGTTTAGTAAGAATAGGTATGTTCCTGCTATTATTGCTGTTAATATGATGATTGTGATGCATAGGATGAGTATTGTGTTGTTGTTTTTATTTTTTTGTGTTGGTATTGGTTGTGTGTAATTGTTGTATCCTGGGTTCTGGTAATTGTTTAGTGGATGTCCGCAGCTTTGGCAAAATTTTGCTCCTTCTACATTTTCTAGACCACAGTTTGGACAAATCATATTATTATTCTCCTCCTGTTATCTTTATGAAAGGGTTTATTTTTGTATGTATTTATAGCTTTTTGTTGATTGATATTGGAGTTTAGTGGAGGATAT
Organism: Methanosphaera sp. ISO3-F5; assembly: GCF_034480035.2. Lineage (NCBI taxonomy): Archaea > Methanobacteriati > Methanobacteriota > Methanobacteria > Methanobacteriales > Methanobacteriaceae > Methanosphaera > Methanosphaera sp. ISO3-F5. The sequence goes on along the minus strand of NZ_CP118753.2, from coordinate 1,055,873 downwards.
TATGCTGTAATTTATAATTGATTAATTAAAAAAAGTTATTGGTTAGAAAGGGGTGGTGGTGTTATTTTTTTGCTAGTTCTTTTCCTTTCTGGTACATTTGTTCTCGTTCTTTTGGGAATATTTTTTCGTGTCTTTCATATTTTTCTTCTGCATTGAAAAACCATGGCCAGTCTGTTTTACTGTAATCTTCTATTTGTAATGTGTTTCCGCTGACAAATACATCTGTTGATCCTACAAAGTTGTTTAGTGTGGACTGGTAATTCTGTATTAATGGTGTGTACATGTCGTCTGGTGCGTTACTTGTCATTACTAGGAGTACGTTGGTTGGGTTTTGGTTGCAGCATGGTACTTCTGTATTGTATGTTAGGTTTTGGAAGATTAGTCTTTCGTAGAGTGCCCTGAATGATGCTGTCATTTCTCCAAGATAGTTTGGTGAGCCTATTATTAGTCCATCTGCTTCTCTGATTGCATCTAGTACTTCTTTTAGTCCATCCTTTACTATGCAGTTTCCCTTGAATTGTTCTTTTTTACATACGAAGCATGAGATGCATCCTGTGTATTTATCCAGTTTGAAGAGGTTGTACTTGGTTACTTCTGCTCCTTCGGATTCTGCTCCTCTTATTGCTTCATCTATTAGTGTGTCGGTATTCCATCCTTTTCTTGGTCCTGCATTTACTGCTACGATTTTCTTTGTCATAATTTATCAAACTCCCTTGTTATATCTTATTTTATTGTTGCTATATATTCAATGTTTACACTTGTTTGTATGCCTGGATTTTCATGGCTGAGTTGTCCTCCGTGTATTGTCATGAAGTGACATATTGCTATTCCCATGTCTATCTTCTGCACATCCCATTCTACTGTGGATGTGTACCCCTTTGTGTGTTCCAGGTAGAAATGGTACTTGTTTTCATTGCGTATTATCCTCCAGGGTTGCATGTTTGCGGCTGATGGTGCCCATCTTACTGCTTCCATCCACTCTTCTTTTGTTTCTAATGGTGTTTGTAGGTTATTTTCATAGAATAGTTCTTGTACGGGTAGTCTTGTATCTCCTTTGATAGTGTTTCTCAGGTCCTTATCTACTTGTGTTCTAGTATTTGATGGGTAGCCTACTGGTGTTGCTATCATCATGTATTCATCATCATTTATATTGGCTGCTTTTTCGAAGAGTTCTCTGTTGAATGTTCCTCCTATCCATGTTGTTCCTATTCCCAGACTCCATGCGTATAGTATTAGTTTTTCGAAGGAGTATCCGTATGCTTCTTCGCATTGTTCTGTTTTTGGTACTTTTGCTGCTATGTAGAAGTCTTCGCCTTCTATTACTGGATTTGATAGATTGTATTTGTCCTGGTCTAGTATTATGAATTCTATGGGTATATCATAGGGGTTTTTGATTGTTTGCATGTATTGGACGAGTTTTTCTTTATCTTCCTTGCTTATTTTTTTATTGTTGAATGTTCTGATGCTTTTTCTTGTTTTTATGATTTCCTGATTGTTCATAGATTATTCACCATTAACTATATTGTGTTTATACTTTCATCATATTAATAACATTATATAATATGTTTGTTATTAGTGTATTAAATATAGGGTATATGCTTGATAATTTTTGAACAATATTCAATATGATAATTTTTATTAAAAAATAATAAAAACTAATTAAAACAAATATTTCAATATGAAGCGTTTATTTATTTTTGACCTGGACGGCATGATACTGGACACATTCGAAGACTCATATAACTGTGTTAACAGGGTACTGGAGGAATTTAATATACCCCCATATACAGAAGACTTTAACAATTTACATTACCCCACATTTAGAAAATACCTGAATGACAACAATGCCGGTAAAAACACGCCCGTATATGACAGATACATTGAATTATACAAAGAAGACCCGTTAACGAATACAAGGCCATACCCCGGGATAATACAGGTACTGAAGAAACTTGAAGAACATGGAGTTACACTTGCAATATGCAGTAACCGTGAAGAAAAAACCGTTGAAAAGTTAGCAGAAAAGTATTTCAATGAAGTGAACTTCAAGCACATATCCGGGTACAGGAAAGGAGTACCTGATAAACCAAACCCCTACAGAGTAAATGAAATAATAAACAATGAAAATGTTAGCCTCGAGGAAGTTGTATACCTTGGTGACAAGGATGCTGATGTGAAAGTAGCAATAAATGCGGGTATTGACTTGGTACTGGTAACTTATGGTCAGGGAAGCCGTGAAGACTATGAAAATCCGTATCCATTAATGGTTATCAGTAGGGCTGAGGAAATACTTGACCTTATTAAAGAAGAAAACATATAGATTTCATGTGTTTTAATATATTTTTTTATCCTTCCCTCCATATATTCTCCACTTTAAGGAAATATTAGAGATTATCAAAAATGTTTTTTTTGTAAAAAATAGAACTCTATTCCAAGTTTTTATTAAAATTATCACTTGTAATACGATTAAAATCTAAAAAAAAGATAATAATAAAATAAAAATAATAATTGGGGGGTTAAGGGAGTATAAAGAATAAAAATTCATTATACTCTTACTATTTTACTAGTTTCGTTACGACCACCAAAGTAAGCCTGACGAGCACCAGTAACTATGGTAACCTTCTTAACCTTAAGATCCTTAGATAACTGTAAACCACTTAAATCCACAACTCCATTTGTAACTTTGAAGTTTTGGGTCTTATTAGTTTTTGGGTTCACATATGATTTACCATTAATCTTAATGTTAACCTGGTTGTCACCAATTACATTGTTTGATTTGTAATCTTTGATGTTAGCTTTTATGCTTAACTTGTTGTTTTTGTTCACTGTTACTTTGTTTAATTCGATTGTCACTGGACTTCTTTCAACATTAAATGTTGTTGTGTTACGGGTGTCTGGATAGTAATTATCACTTACAAGTAATGCTTCTACGGTGTAGTCACGGACAGTGCCTGTTTTTGAGATTCCACCCATACCAGCCGGTACAGTGTACTTGTAGGTTGCAGTAGCATTACTGTTAACTGTTACTAGTACGTTTTTGCCTTTGTTGTCTTTGATTGTTTTTCCGTTGATTTTGAAGAGTACTTTGTTTCCTTCTGATATTATTGTCTTGTTTTTATAGTTTGGTGTTGTGTCTATGATTTTTGCTTTGAAAGTTATTGTCTTGTACTGTTCTTGTACTTTAGGGTTAGTGTTTACTGTTATTCTAGCGTTTCGTTTCTTGATTTGTGCGGTTACTGTGTTACTTTTTGCTTCGTTGTACTTGTAGCTTCCACTGTAGCTTGCTGTTAGGTTTTTAGCGTTACGTAGGTATAGGTCAGCATTTATTGTTACTGTTACTATTCCATCTTTTACAGTGAATTTCCATGGACTTGCTGTGCTGTTGAAGCTTCCGTCTTTGCGTAGTGTTTTACCGTTGAGCTTGAATACTAGGTTTCCTCCACTAACTGGGTTTCCGTTCTTATCTGTTAGGTGTGCTGTTAGTGTTATTGTTTCTCCTATTATTCCTTCTACTGGGTCTACTGTTACTGTTACATTGTTTTTAGTTGTTGTTACATTTATTTTTTTGCTTACTGGTGTGTAGTTAGTGTTTCCAGGGTAGGTTACTGTTATTTCTTCTGTTCCTGCCTTTGTATTTACTGGTATTACTGCTATTCCATCTTTGTCTGTTTTTGCGTTTCCTATTGTTTGTCCGTCTTTGTTTGTTACATTGACGGTAGCGTTACTGATTGGTGTTCCTAGTTTGTTTTCCAGTGTTACTATTACATTGTTGTCTTCTACTGTTCCATTGGTTGGTATTACTGTTATTTTGCTTGTCTTGTTTAGTTTGTCTAGTTGGTCTTCTAGGTCTTTTATTGTGTCCTGTGCATCTTTTAATTGTTTTTCGAGTTCTGATACTTTGTCTCTTGTTTCTTTGAGTTCATCTGCTAGTTGCTTGTTCTTGTTGTTTGCATCCTCTAATTGACTGGTTAGGTTGTCTATTTTATTGTTTGCATCTTCCAATTCTTTTGTAATATTTTGTATTGTTTTGTTTGCGTCTTCTAATTGCTTGGTTAGGTTGTTTACTGTGTCGTTTAGTTGTTTGTTGGTTTCATTTAGTTCGTCTATTGTGTCCTGTGCTTTTTCCAGATCTTTTGTTAGGTTTTCTATTGTTTTATTTGCATTTTCTAATTCTTTTGTAAGGTTATTAACTGTGTTGTTTAGTTGTTGATTTTCTCTTTCAGCTTCTTGTAAAGCAGTAATGTTGTTATTTAATGCTTCTGTTAGGTTTTCTATTTGTTCACGTGCATTTTCTAGTGCTGTGATATTGTTTTGTAGTGCTTCTGTTAGGTTTTCTATGTCTTTTGTTAGTTTATCTATTGTGTCCTGTGCATTTTCTAGTGCTGTGATATTGTTTTCTAGTGCTGTGATATTGTTTTCTAGTGCTGTGATATTGTTTTGTAGTGCTGTGATATTGTTTTCTAGTGCTGTTTTGTTTGCTTCTAATGCTCTTTCCAGTTCTGTTATGTTGTTTTCCAGATTTGTGATGTTCTGTTTAGCTTCACCTAGTTCCTGTTCGAGTTTTGTGATGTTTTCTTTAAGTTCTGTATTGTTACGTTTTGCTTCCTCTAATTCTTGTTCTAGATTAGTGATGTTTGTTTTGAGTTCTGTTATGTTTGTTTTGAGTTCTTCGATTTCATCTAGTAATGATTGTACATCATCTGCTACGTAAACATCCTTATCTGAGGTTGTACCTATGTATTCATTACTTGTTGGTAGTGTTGCTGTTGTTGTGTGTTCACCACTTGTAACTGTTGGATCGGTTATGCTGATTTTACCATTATTGTCTGTTTTACGGGTTACTGTGGTACCGTTTGGTAATTTTATTTGTACGTCAACATTTGCACCTATTGGTTGTCCGTCTTTGGTTACTGTGTAATTGATTACTACGTTTCCTTTTGTATGGTTTAGTACTTCTATTGTAATGTTTGTTTTTGGTAATACTGTTACTGTTAGTTCCTGTGTTGACATGTTGTATGTGTTGTTTCCTATGTATGTGACATTTATTGTATGTGTTCCACTTGGAAGGTCAGTGATTGTGATGTTTTTGGTGTTTTCATCATACTTGGATGATTGTATTATGTTTCCTTCTTCATCGGTTATTACTATTATTCCCTCTGGGATAATGTTGTTTGAAGTTGTGTCTTTTACTGTGAATTTGATTGCAACGTTTTCAACATCATCGGATAGGCGTTCTGCTGTGATGCTTGTTGGACGTTTAGTTACATTGAATGATGTTTTGTTCATGCTGGCCTGGTATGTGGTGTTTCCATCAAATACTGCTAATACGTAATAGTTGGTTGTGTTTGCTACAAATTCGTACTTGAATCCGTCCTCTGTAGCAGTTAGGGTTACTTCCACATCATTTACATATAAGTGAACTTTACTTGTGTCTAGTTTATTGCCTTCATTGTCTGTGAAGTTACCTGTTATTGTTACTGTATCACCCATCTTAATATTGTTTGGATCGTATGCTAGTGTTATCTTTGTTGGTGTTGTATCAGTACTGGTTGCGAGGGTGTAGGTTATGTAGTAAATGTTTTCCTTGAAGTGTTCATTTTCTTTGTCTTCAGTGATTACTAGCTTGTATGTGTGTGTTCCTTCTTTTGCTGGGAAATCTATGATTTCTGGTGTGCCTGCTTCATTTGTTAGTTTTGCTGTGCCTAAATGTTCATCATCAAGGTATACTTCTACTGTTGCACAGCCTGGTATGTGCTCATCGTTTCTGTCTAGTATGATATTGTTTGTACTGTTTACTATGAAGTTTTCAGGAGTGTTGTTTCTGAATTCATTATTGTTTAGGTTAAAGTTTTCAGTGGATAAACCTCTATTGTATATTGCTCCACCATTTACTTTATTTTTAGCATCTTCAATGTTAGGGTTTCCTATACTTGCACTGTTACTTGTGAAGTTGGAATTTGATAGTGCGAATTGACTGTTACTGTCTCCACTTACATATATTGCTCCACCATATGCCTCGTTTGCTAATCCTTCACTTCTAACTGTGTTTCTTGTGAAAGATGATGAACTTATATTAGCAAAGGTAAATGGTTGATTATAATCATAAGAATATATATTTATTGCTCCACCACTTACATTCTCCACACGTTCATATTTTACATTTATGATATTATCATCAAATTTTACATCAGAGATTGTTATGATTCCCTTAGTATCTAGGTTTATAGCTCCACCATGTGCCTCATTTAATTGGCCGGTTATACTGTTTCCTGTAAAATTGGAATTGGTTAAGTTAATATCATAAATTCCTTTAATACTTATAGCTCCACCTCTAGCCTTTCCTTCATCGTTTATTTTAGGGATAATAATAGCATTATTAACAAAGCTACTGTTAACTATACTCACTAGAGTCTCATAATTATCATTATGGATATATATTGCTCCACCATCATAATATGGACATTGATTATCCTCTGATTTTGCCCGGATAATGTTATCCTGGAAGTTAGAACATTTAATATCTAAATATACGGAAAGACTTAATGCACCACCATTTGCTATTTCTCCATTTTCGGTATTAATAGAATTCAATGTGAAATTAGTGTTATATATGGACATATTAAACACTGACTCAGTATTTTCAATAGCATCAACATATACTGCTCCACCATATGATTTTCTGAAATTATTCAAACTGTTATGTGAGAACACATTATCAGATAAATTCAAGACAATAACATTATCTCCATTTGAATAATCACGGATGCTTAAAGCACCACCGTAACCAGTTCCAGCTCCAATTGTTTTCTGATTACTAATACCATTATTAATGAAACTATTATTAACAACAGTAAATACAGCATTAGGATTAAAACCCCTTGCAATAATGTCTATTGCTCCACCACTGGATTCACCATCATAAGATCCATACTCAGAGTTATTCACATAAACAATACTATTATCAGTGAAACTAGAATCAGATATGTTAACATTATCTAAATTATTGACATTGCAGTATAATGCTCCACCATAACTGTTAATCTCTCCATATTCACCAACATGTACATTTTTTACATGGTTTTCATCTAATTCAGAATTAATAATATTTAATCTGACTGAACTAGCACCCATCTGATTAAAGTATATTGCCCCACCAGATGTAAATACACGATATCTATAAGTAACCGTTATTGTGTTATCATTGAAATAAGAATTATTAATTATCATTGCAGAAGTATCAGAACTTATCATATCAGAGTTTTCGTAAAATATTGCACCACCATATACATATAGATTATCAATTATACAGTTAGCTATAATTCTATTACCTGTAAAGTTAGATTCTTCAATTACAAAATCATTACTCTCAGTTTCATAACCATAACTATTTATTTTATCAATAGAGACTGCTCCACCATAATATTTAGAATCACTCATACCTTCCAGTGCACTTGCCTTAATAAAGTTATCCTGGAAGTTAGAGTTACTAATGTTAATAAATCCTTCAAATGTTAAAGCACCACCAGATGCTTTTTGACCATTTCCTGTATTAATAGAATTCAATGTGAAATTACTGTTAAATATGAACATATTTAACAATCCATCAGAATATACAGCCCCACCAGATGATTCTCTGAAATTATTCAAAGAATTATGTGAGAACACATTATCCGATAAATTAAATACTGGAACAACATCTGAACTAGGACTAGTACTTTTAATACTTAAAGCACCACCATAACCTATTCCAGAACCTAATGTTTTCTGGTTACTAATACCATTATCAGTGAAACTATTATTAACAACAGTAATTACAAGACCTTCATTATAACTACCATATTTAATATCTATTGCTCCACCACTGGATTCACCAACATAAGAACCATACTCAGAGTTATTCACATCAACAATACTATTATCAGTGAAACTAGAATCAGATATGATAACATTATCTAAATTATTGACATTGCAGTATAATGCTCCACCATAACTGTTAATCTCCCCAGATTCACCAACAAGTACATTTTTTACATGGTTTTCATCTAATTCAGAATTAATAATATTTAATCTGACTGAACTAGCACCCATCTGATTAAAGTATATTGCCCCACCAGATGTAAATACACGATATCTATAAGTAACCGTTATTGTGTTATCATTGAAATAAGAATTATTAATTATCATTGCAGAAGTATCAGAACTTATCATAGCATCGTTTTCGTAAAATACTGCACCACCATATACATATAGATCATCAATTAGACCGTTAGCTATAATTCTATTACCTGTAAAGTTAGATTCTTCAATTACAAAATCATTACTCTCAGTTTCATAACCATAACTTTTTAATTTATCAATAAAGACTGCTCCACCATAATAATCAGACTCATACATATCATAATCCAGCGCACTTGCCTTAATAAGATTATCATGGAAATTAGAGTTACTAATATTTATAAATCCAACTAATGCTAAAGCACCACCAGATGCTTTTTGACCATTTCCTGTATTAATAGAATTTACTGTGAAATTACTGTTATATATGAACGTATTTAACAATGCATCAGAATATACAGCCCCACCATAGGATTCCATTAAATTATTCAAAGAATTATGTGAGAACACATTATCAGATAAATTAAATACTGGAACAACATCTGAACTAGGACTAGTACTTTTAATACTTAAAGCACCACCATAACCTATTCCAGAACCAATTATTTTCTGGTTACTAATACCATTATCAGTGAAACTATTATTAACAACAGTAAATACAAGTCTTTGATCTGGATTATTGAAAGTAATGTCTATTGCTCCACCACTGGAATCAAAATCCCCTGAAGAATACTCACCCGTTGTTTCATTCACATTAACAATACCATTACCAGAGAAACTAGAATCAGATATATTAAGATCATCTAACCCATTAGTATTGAAGTATAATGCTCCTCCCTTTAGGCTATTTGAGTTATCTTCAGAATTATATATTGTAATTTTATTGTTGTTAAATTTTGATTTTGTAATGGTTAAACTATTTCGTCCATTATCCTTTTCATTTTCAATGAATATGGCTCCACCTTTTGCACTTATACTACTTGATGAAACAGTAAGTAAATGATTATCTGTGAAATTAGTGTTAAATATTACTGTATTTAACAGTACATTAGAATATATTGCTCCACCACAGGATTCCGTGAAATTATTCAATGTGTTATGTGAGAACACGTTATCAGATAAATTCAAGACTGGAACATAATTTGTACTAGAAAAGTCATTAAAATAACGAATGCTTAAAGCACCACCATAAACTTCTAAAGAACCATCGGCTTTCCGGTTACTAATACTATTATCAGTGAAACTGTTATTAACAACAGTAAAATCAAGACCATCATTATGACTATTATAATTAAGATCTATAGCTCCACCATAGGAGTTAACATTACCTAATTCACCAGTTTCCTTCCCATTTACAATCCCATTACTTGTGAAACTAGAATCAGAAATATTAACATCATCTAAAACATCAGCTTTGTAGTATAATGCTCCTCCATAACTGTTTATCATTGATTCAGTTTCAGCATTACCTGCTGTTTTTATTTTATTGTTTTCAAATTTTGATCTTGTAATATATAAACTATTATGTCCATTATTATTCCAATAGCATATAGCTCCACCATAAGCATCTATACGATTACTAACACTTTTTATACTGTTATCTGTAAAGTTACTTTCAGTTATGTTTAAGATGTAATTAGAATAATCTCCTTCTCCTTCAAAGTTGATTGCTCCCCCACTATTATCCAGTTGTTTACTATTTATTTCATTAGATTCGAATGTGGATTTTTCTATGTTCATTTTTTGTCCATGGAAATTTATTACTGTACCTGTTAAATAGAGGTTACTTGTTGCTTTGTTATTGTTGAAGTTTGAGTTTTTTAATGTTATTATTCCATCTTTCTGGTATATTGCACCATCAATATACTGGTTTCCTAGGATTGTATTGTTTGCTAGGCAGTGTGTTAGTGTTAGATTGTTTATTGTTAGATCACATTTATGGTTTATAACTAGGAAACTGTATTTATTGTTTCCATCTATTATTGCATTGTTTCCTTCTATGGTAAGCTTGTTTATTGCTTCGTTTAATAATATGCTTTGTGTTATTGTGTATGTTTGATCTGTGTTTAGTTCTACTGTTAATTCTGGGTCTGTGCTTGTTGTTAATGTATTATATAGTTCTGTGTAATCGTTTATTGCTGCTTCTTTGGTTTTCTGTTGTGTTTGTTTGTTTATAGCCTTTGTTTTTGTTGTGTTTGTTTCCAATGCTTGTTGCTTGCTTGTTTGTGTTGGTGTTGTGTCAATCGTGGTTGTTGTTGGTGTTGTGTGTGTTGTTGTTACTGTTGTTGTTGGTGTTGTGTCATTGTTTTGTATGTCTGTTGCGTTTACTGCTGTGATACATGTTAGTAGTATTATTGTTAATGCTACTAGTACCAGTTTCTTGTTTTTCAACACTTTTTTTACCTCCTATTATTTGTGTTTTTTTTTTAATTAATTTTAGATGTGATATTAATCTATTCTTCCTAAAATTTTGGAGTATGATTTGATATCTTTTCTTAAAATTAATTGATATGTAATATGTTTTTATTATTAATTATATTTTTTGTATGGAAGGAGTTCTAGTTATTGTTTAGTATATGTAAATAATTAGTGAATAACATGTTAATATGATTACATAATTATAGTTATTTACCAACATATAATTGTATAATAATAATAATCAATATAGATTTCATTCTAAAAGAGACTATTCTGTTTTTTACCGAGAAGGACTTAATAGTGATTTTATCTGATTGAATAATTATTAATTTATATTGTTAAAGATAAGAATGTATCATCGAAAAGCATTAAGAGACTGTGTAAACATATGCTTTTATTCTAAATTATAAATGAGAAAATTTAAAGGTTTTGTATTATTAGGATGGTCTTGTGATGATTATATAGTGCTAATTTTTCACTACCCTCTCTTTTTAGAGTAAAAACATTATATAATTGGTTAACTTTACATTGAGACTGGCAACATATAACAAGATTATAATCTACTAATCAGGTAGTGTCCACAATATTAGTATCTGTTGATATGATGTGCATATAATCACTAATCATATGATATATTTATCTATTAAAATTTCTGATGTGTTAATATCATATTACTTGTATTGTGTTGTATTCAGCAATTGATTACAATATGACATATACAGGATAATCGGACCCTTTTTCACATAGTTTTTCATACTATTTTTTGTCATTTAATCAAGGGATTATCTATTATCATATAAAAAGTATCTTTTGGTGTATAGCCATATTTTTCTAAGAGGTAATTCACAAACAACAGATTATATCAAAAAAAGTATAATAATCACGAGTATTGGACAAACTTTCTGATGACTTAGTTTTATTGATACTTTCTTTTTTGTTCTTTTTTAGTTAAATGGGGCTTTTTTTGTAAAATTGTTTATTCTTGTTTTTAGGTTGATTGGGGTTTGTTTTGGGCTTTTCTGGTGTGGTTTTTTATTTTTTCTGAAAAATGCTTAACAATGTTAATTTTATTAATGGTTTATTTTTAGTCCAGAATTAACCAACAGTGATTTGTTCTAAAAGGGTTGTTATTTTATGTTTTTTATTCAGGGTATTGTTTTGTATTCTTTGATTTTTTCTTTTTTAAATGTTTGATATTCGTTATTTTCATCTAAATCTATGTGTATTATTTCGAATATTCTGTTTAAGTTGTATGCTATGCTGTATAGGTTTATTATGTTTTTTACGTTTTGTTTGTTTATGAATGGTAGTTGGTTGATGTGGTATTGTTGTTTGAGTGTTCCGAAGGGTGCTTCTACTGTTTTTCCTCTTTTTTGATATTCTTCTTTTCCTTCTTTTGTTTCTAGTTTGTATTTCATTTGTTGTGAGTATTCTGATCCGTATTCTGTTATTTGTCTGTGTACGTGGCTGTCTGTGAAGCATAATTTTTTGTAAGGGCACATATAACAAGCTTCTGGGTTATTATATATTCTTTTTATTTCATAAGGGTCTGTGTCTTCTTTTTTAGCATTATTTTTTACTATGTATTTGTATTTGAAGAATAATAGTTCATTGTTGAAACATAAGAATGCATTGGTTCCTTCTATTTCTATCATGTTGTCTTTATGGAATGGGTTGGGGTTGTATTTCTTTTTATTTTCTTTTGCTTGTTTTCGATTGAGAATATATCCGTCTAATTCGTATTTTTCCAGTATACTCATGCTTATTTCGTTGTGATATCCTGTATCTGCACTAATTTTATTAAGTGGTACTGGACTGTTGTTTATGGCTTTTACTACTGTTGGAGGTAGTTGATAATGGTCAGTTGCTTTATTGGAAACATGTACAGCTAGTATTAACTTACTGGTGTATTCTGCTGCTGATTGTAGGTTGTATGATAATTTTTTTTGCCTTTTTTGTTTAACATCCAACGAGCTTCAGTATCATAAAGGGGACATGTTTTTTGTCCTGATTTTCTTAATTCCTCTTTTATATGATATAAAAAGTCAATTTTTTGATCTAACTTCATTTTATCTTCTAACAAATCACGTGCAGGTTTTTTTAATTTTTTAATTAACTCTTGATCATAATTATCATTTTCTAATATCTTTAATAAACGATTAACATCACTTTTACGAATAACATTATAACTACTATTATATGCCTTAATAATTGTTCCATCAATAGCTACATGGTCAAAATCCGTTAAATTTAAATCCAAAGCTAACTGTAATGTCATAGATAATATAACTTTATAATAACAACCTAAAAGTTTACGATAACGACTAATACTGCGACTAGAAGGCATTAAACCATTCATTATAATCATATAAGGAATATTTGAACACAATTAGACTCAATAAGTACTGGAGAAAAAATTTTCTTACAATATGAATATAAAATCAAACATAACATCCTTTCAATCGGATAACGAGGCCTACCCGTGCCTTTTTGAACAAAATCAGCACAAATCTCATCACAATAATTTTCAACAAAAAACATGATAAAAAACAGCAAATCATCATCCAAAACCAAATTAATAAACTTATTATCACGAATAAACTTACTCCTTTCCAATAAAATCTTTGAAATCATAACAAAAAACCACACATCAATAAATTATAATATAACCTATAATTCATTTATAAATTTAATAATACATTTTTATTTAAACTCTAAATTACTTATAACTTATAACTAATAAGTTATATTCAATAATAAGTAATTATAATAAATTATAATTAAAATAATATATAAAAGTAATGGAAAATAAGAAAAATAAATTATAAAAATAACGAAAAAATAATAATATTAAATAGTAAAAAAGTAATACATAATTAGAAAGAGAACATACAACTAAAAAATACAAAAATAGAGAAAAATATAAAAAATATTATAAAAATAAGCGATTTAAAAGTTTTGTCCAATACTCAATATATGAAAAAAAAATAATTTATTTCTTCTAATAACATCACAAGATTATCATATTAGTGTTTAAATATTATGTTTTATTATTTAATCTGGACATATTAAATAATATTTATATAATAACTATTGTTAACATAAGTATTTTAGTTAATACCTGTTATAGTATTATATATGAAAAAAGAAGGCTTAATTATAATAGGAGTGATTGTTGCAGTACTTTGTATTGGAGCTGGAGCTTATTTATTGTATAATTCATCTCCCGAGTATATGAATATTACAATGAATGGTGTGACTTTTGAAGTTCCTAAGAGTAATGTGACAGTATTAAATCAGACAGAACATTACAGTATCTATAATGATACTGAGAAAGGTGTTGCAATCTTTGTATTTGACAGTACAGATGCTACTTTAAGTGATATGAGTGAAGCAGCATCATTTGCTGGTACACGGGATGCTTTCCAGATTGGAGCACAATTACAGCAAAACTCTAACATTACATATAATCATTCAGATACTATGAAGGTTTATACTTACCTTACAAATTATGGGCATAAAAATGTTTTCATAATTACTAAAAATAAGGAGGATATGGAGCATATATTATCCAGTATAAATGTAAATTCGGTTAACTCTTCCCTGAATGAGACAAGTAACAGTACTAATGATACAGGTAGTGTAGAATATTCTAATTCTACGAAAAAATCATCTTCTTCTGGTTCTGAGATTGAAAGTGAAAAAGTTAAGGAGAATTTACAAGCTGGTGATGGAAGTTATTATCGGGAGGTTACCTATAAGGATGGTAATTTCAGGCAGTATGATACTAATGGTAAGCTGATTGGAAGTAGTTATGATAGTGATCAGGGAAAATTAAGGGAGCTTTATGGTTCTGACATTGCAGGATAATTTTTCTCCCTCAATTTTTTTACCTTTAGATTATAGATATCCTTTTTTGATGAATTATTTTATATTTTTTTTCTTGTTTTAATATGTTTATGATTTTTTGATGGACTTTTTTTATTTAGTATTATTAATTACTGCTGGAGCTACTAGAACTAGAACCACTACTTGAACTGCTGGATCTACTTGAACTGCTACTGCGACCATGATCGGGATTTTCATCAAAAGGATAATCTGGTTCAATTGGCCATAGATCCTGATCTATATTTGGTTTTGGTTGATTGTTTGAAGGTTCGGTTATCTGTGACTTATTTTCTTCTGATTTATCTTCTTTTTTAGTTGTTGGTTTGTAAGTTATTGTTTCGTTTTCTGATGAATTATTTGTTGTGTTATTATTTAATGAGATATTTATTTCTGTTGCGTTTGTTGAGTTATTTTTAACTGTTTGTGTTGCAAATCCGGCATAACCTAGTATTCCTACTAGTATTAATGCAATTATTCCTATGATTATTAGGTTGTTATTTTTTATCATGGTTATTCATCACTTTTTCTTTTGGTTAATGTGATTATGTGTATTATATTATTTTTTTTGTATTTTATAGTAAGGGTTTTTTAATATTGTTATTTTTTAGAAATTTGATGTGTAAACTCCTGTTTTTGGATTATATGATTCTTTCATTCCGCCTTTACTTTCTATGTGTTGAACACCCTCTGAGTCTGTGTATTCTCTTATGTAGTCTCCATATTGTGCGGACCATTTGTATCCATTATTTGAATTTGATTTTGAACTGCTCTTTGAATTACTTTTTGATGTGGACTTAGTGGTTGTGGATGTGGTGTTATTTGTATGGTTTTTTGATTCATTTAATGTTATGTTCGTAGTATTATTTGATGAATTATTAACTGTTTCATTAATTTTTGCTGTATTATTGTAGGAGATGATTGTGAATGATAAGATTGCTGCACATATTATTGCCGTAATACAGATGATTATTAAATTTCTTTCATCCATGAGTTTTATCCTCCTTGATTATTAGTTGTATGTTGTTATTCCATTGATGGTGAGTCAACATGGTCATTTTCAAAGGATGAACCTATAATTTTTCCATTAGTATCGATTTGTCTGAAGTTTCCATCAGCATATTCTACTTGCCTATAATAACTACCGTCATCTCTCTGATAATTATATTGTATTTCATCGCTTATTATCTCTGGTTCATTGGATTTATTTGTTGATTTGGATTTTTTTTGTGAGGATGTTTTAATGCTTGTCTGGTTGTCTGTTGTATTGTTTGTATTGTTAACTGTTATGTTTATCTCAGTATTGTTTGTTGTGTTATTATTTGTTGTTTGTGTTGTGAGGCCTGTGTATATTAGTATTGTAAGGAGGGCTATTGTAATTATTCCGATTATTATCTTGTTATTAGTTTTCATAAGGTTTTGTCCCCACGTTTGGTTAAGAGTATGTTTTGATATTTTTATTTCATCATACTTCTTTGTTTGGTTTTTTATTTATGGTGTGGTTTTATATTGTTCCATATTGTTTTAAATTCTTTTATGCTTAATGCTTCTTCCAGGTTCATGTTAATATGTGATATTATTTCGGGATTATCTGTATTGTTTAGGTATGTTTTGTTTCCTATGTTTATGAGGATCCAATCAGTGTTTTGTTCTTTTTTTAGTGGTTTGAATTTTTCTTTTTCCAGATATTGCTTGAATTTTGTGTAATTATTTTTTAATTCTTCATCTTTAACTAGTAGGCTTGAGTTTCCGTCGGATAAATGTTTTCTATCCTTGTTTGTTTTGTTTTTTCTTGTTTTTTTATGTTTTTTTAGTATGTTCCATATGTTTTTGAATTCGTGTGTTTTGAATGCATTTTCTAGTGTTGTGTCTAGGAAGTCTGTTGCTATTTTTACTCCTAGGGGTTGTAAGGCGTAGCACATGCTTTCTGTGTTCACATATATATAGTTTATCTTTGGTAGTTTTATGTATTTTGTACTCTGGAATCCTTCATCTTCGAGGTAAGTTAATAGTTTTTCGTCTTCTTCTATTAGGAAGCATTTGTTTCCGTATAATATTCGTTCTTGGTTCATTTTTATCATCCTCCTTTGATGTGGTGGATACATAGTGTGTGTTTTGTTGTATTTTTTTTTGAATTTAATAATTGTTTGGAATAATATTTTAGTATATGTTTTTAATTATTATTTTATGTTATATCTTGTTTTATTTAATATGGTGAATTATTATTAATATTTATGTAAAATATAGTTAGATAATTATATATTTGTATCTTTTATTATATAAATATGGAATAAAAAAATAATATATATTTTATTATATATTCCATTTTATTATTGAAATAGAAAAATATCCGGATAAAAATACTGCATTATCTTTGTTCATAATGATACACACTAGAATTCTAATTAACAAAATAATTAAATACATATTTAAATAATAATTTAATTATATTAATAGCAACAACTAATAAAAATAAGCATTATACACATATAATATAATAAATGAGTTAAAAGAGAAAAATGGAGAGTGTGCAACAATTATTGTGTTTTAGGATAATTGTTATGGGCACTTTAATTCAATTTTAATTTTATATTCTATTTTTTAATTTAGATTTATTGTCTTTTTATTGTTTGTTAGTTCTTTTTGTTCTATGTTGTGTATTTTTACTATGTTTTGTGCTGTGGCCATGAGTGTTTGTTGCATTTTTGCGTTGTTTACTCCTAGTAGGTGGTATTGTCTGTATTTTAGTGTGTATTTGTTGTATGCGAATCGTGGTTCGACCATTGGCATTCTCTTCTTGTATTGTGCTTGTCCGTTTGGTGTTTCGAATTTATAAGCCAGTAGTTCTTTGGCATCACTTGTGTAATCTGTTATTACTTTACCTGTCATCTTGTTGGTTAAGCAGATCTTTTTGGATGGGCATTTGCTGCATTCACTGGTGTAATATATTATTCTGTCCGTGTATTTTCCAGGGTAAACTTGTTTAACAGGTAGTATTTTGTTTTCTGGACAGATGTATCCGTAGTTTTCTTCGTCTTTTATCATGTTATGTTTTCCGTATCCGTCTTTTTTGTTATTGTTGGTTTTTCTTTGGCTGTTTCGTCTTAGACAATCTTTTTGTTTGCCTGCTTGTTCTCTATTTGGCATTAATATGGAGTATTTTCCTTCTTCATAGATATCGTGTACTGTTTGGTTGGTGTAGTATCCGTTATCGGCTAGTATATCCATGTTTTGCATTATTTGTTCTGATTCTTCATTTGTTAGGTTTAGGGCGTTTTGTAGGTTTGTTTGTGTCTGGTTTATCATTGGTATTAGTTGTTTTTGGTCGTTTCCATCTGTGGTTACGTCTACTGCTATTATTAGTCCGTTTTTGTTGTCTACTACTATTTGTTCGTTGTATCCGGTTTGTGTTATTCCTTCTTTGTTGGGACTTTTACGTGCTTCTGGATCTGTATAATTAACGGTATTTTTACCACTCTTTTCTAGTTCTGTTTTGCATTTTTCTAGTTTTCTTATTTGTTTGTATGCTGTTTCTGGGTGTTCTATGGCTTGTTTTAGTATTTGTTTTCCACAGAAGTTTAAATCATTTTCATCGATTAGTTCATACATTTCTTCGTCAAATTTGCTCTCATCATGCTCCATACTGTTTTTCATCGGTTTATTACGGTAAATATCTAATGTTTGTTGTTCTTCATCCACTTCATCTTGTGATTCTTCGTGTTTTATTTTCTTTATTGTTTTTGGTTTTTCATCTGGTTTAACTTTGATATTACGTGCTTCTCGTAGTGCTTCTTTGATTTGTTCTTTGGTATTGTTTGTATTTTGTACGGTTTTGTTTTCTCGGTTTTCTAAAGCTTTATTTTCTTCCATATCCGTAATAATGCCTTTACGGATGATATGTAAAAGTTTTAGTACATCTTCATTGGTTAAATTATTATATTTATTGGCATATGCTCTTGTTTTACTTCCATCAATGCTGATGCTGTCTAAATCAATTAAATTTTTGTTATGTCCATAATTGATTGTTTCAAGAAAAATTTTTTCTATAATCTCCTTGTGTTCGCGTTTAAAAGCTGCGATAGTGCTGAAAACAGGGGTTTGAAATCCAGCCAAATACATAAACACTATATTCTCACGAACAATACGTTCCAACTTACGACTACTATGAATAGAATAAATAGTACCCAAGATAATGATACGAACCAACATGGCCGCAGGATAAGCCTTCTGACCAGGAGTATCAACATACTGAAAATCAATCTCACTAAAATCCACACAATTCACAAGCTTTTCAATAAAAAAACAAACATGATCATCAGGAATCATAGTACGTATATCCTTAGGTAACAAAAATGTCTGACCAATAGTATCTTCTTGTAAAACCATAAATAACAAAATCATTAAATTCAATTCTCTATATAATATATTTATACAACCTTATATATAAATATACCTAAAAAACACAATTAATAAGTAAAATAAAAATGAATACAAAAAATTTATAAAAAAATAATTAAAATCAAGGAATTATAATAAAAATAAAAAGATTTAAAGTATAAAAAAAATAGTTATATCTGAGAGTTGTCGCACACCCTCTCTCAAAAACAAAAAAAATATTGATTAACATATTATTGAAAGTTTAATTAATATTGAGAATAATCATTTCTTCTTGGAATAATATTTTAATTATTTCAATAATTTTTTGTGATGAATTAACATAATATATTATACGATAATTTCCAACCCTGTATCTTCTACATTTTGGACATTTATTACTTTTTAATTGGATATTATCAGCATTATATGGATCTATTTGTATATTGTACAACCCTTCCTTAATTTTTTCATAGAGCTTCTTGTTTGATTTTTTAAAATGTTTTAAATCTCTTTTTTGCTCTATTAGTTTGAATTAAAGTATACTGCATTTTTAATCGTCATCCATTCTATCTAGTTCATCATCAAGAGTATCCAAATCTAATTTGCTTGTTCCAGAGTAATCACCCTCTTCTATTTTTCTTATACATTCATTATAATAAGATGCCTCTTCATCAGAAAATTCTTCATTAGATACATATTTGGAGTCGATTAACAATTTATATATAACATCATCAAAATTTTGAGTTCCATTACTTATTTTTGTTAGTAATTGATGAACTTCATCTGATATTTGAATTGATTTCATAAACATAACTTCCATTTTTTTAATTATTTTCGAATTAAATAAATTGCTTGGTAAAGAGTTATATTTTTAAGAATATATATAATTTTTTATCATTTGTGAATTATTCTTTTTCGTCTAGTGTGTAACATTGTTGTCTTTTTGGTGTGCTTTTTTTTAGTTGGAATTTGATGATCTTCTTTAGGAGTTCGTTGTCTAGTGTAGTGTTTTCATATTCTTTGATTAGTTGTTTGTATTGTTCTGTTCGTCTTAACAGGTCTGCTTTATTACTTTGTAATTGTCGGTGTTTTGTTTGTTTTTGATTTTTTTCTGCAACATTTATTGCTTTTTATCTTGTTATTGTTGATCTTTTTGTGTCTTGTGCATCATCACATGTCCATGCACATTGAGTATTGTATAATATTCGTTCTTGGTTCATTTTTATCATTTTCCTTTAATGTGGTGGATACGTAGTGTGTGTTTTGTTGTATTTTTTTTTGATTTTAATAATTGTTTGGAATAATATTTTAGTATATGTTTTTAATTATTATTTTATGTTATATCTTGTTTTATTTAATATGGTGAATTATTATTAATATTTATGTAAAATATAGTTCCGTGTTTTTATATTTGTATCATGTTATACATAAATATGGAATATTTTTTAGTAATTTTTATATAGTAAAATAATCCAATATTTTATTATAGTACAAGAGGAGAAAGATATGATGAATAGTAGAAAATATTTACAAACTAACCTATGGACAACAGACATACGAAAAAGGGACAAACAACAATGCTTCATCTGTGGATCAAGAGAAAGACTCCAAGTACACCATATTTATGGAGTAAAAGACTATGGATTTCTATTCTCAGACATATCCAATGGAATAACATTATGTGAAAAATGTCACTGCAAATACCATCAGTTATACCAGGAAGTAAACCCATACACATGGAGCCAATTCCTATTGAAAAATGAATGGAATGCCACGAGCATATCAATAAACTATGATAATGGAACAGTAAGAGAATTCCCATTATACCCCACTCGAAAAGAGATGAGTACAACCAAGCCATTGTTAAACAATAACATAAGAAACACGATAATACATGTTGTGCAGACAAGTGGATTTGATAATGGAGTAACACCTATTGACTGGGTGAACATGCTTATGGAAGATGTTTATGGCATAGAATCAGTTGAAACAGAGGCTGAAGTACAATACCTTGTTAAACGAGAAGTTTTTGAGAAAGTAGGAAAAAGAAACATACGAATGGCAGTATAAATAGGGGTGACAGGGCTTATGGAAAAAGATACAATATATTCTGGAATTATAGGAGCTGCAGTTGCTGATGCACTGGGAGTACCCTATGAATTTAGTTCACGTAGCAAGATGAAAAAACATCCTGCAACTACTATGACAGGCCATGGCATGTACAACCAGCCCGTGGGAACATGGAGTGATGACACATCATTAACCCTGGCAACAATAGACAGCATAACAAATTCAATAAACCTTGAAGACATGATGGAGAAATTTTGTCAATGGTACCTTGAATCAAAATACACAGCAAATGGAGTGGTATTTGATATAGGTGTAACAACACGGGAAGCATTGATAAATCATATTCAGTACAATATTAGAGCAACAAGGTGTGGATTAAACGGGAAACGAGATAATGGTAATGGTTCATTAATGAGAATACTGCCAATAACATTATATAATCATGCAAAAGAATTAACAATGAAAGAACAGATAAAACTTATAGATAGTGTATCTTCATTAACCCATGCACATCCTATAAGCAAGGCATCATGCAACATATATAACATGATTATACAGGAAATACTTAACAATAAGGAGTGTGACTTAAAAGAATTAATTCATAGAGGTATTGACAGATCAAGAAGATATTATGAAAACAGTATGTATCCCTGCTTTGAAAACTTATATAATCATGTATTAGAGTGTGAGGAAGATGAACTATTTAGTATGGGTTACGTGGTTAATTCTTTAGAGGTAGCTGTATATTGTTCATATCATTCCAGCAGTTATTCTAGGTCAGTTCTTAAGGCTGTGAATTTTGGAGGGGATACTGATACTAATGCTATGATTACTGGCGGATTAACCGGATTATATTATGGAATAAGTAGTATTCCATGTGAGTGGATGAAAAAAACTGCTAAAATTGATTTTGTGAAAAGTTTATGTGATAGGTTCTATGAAAGCCTCTGATACCATTATTTTTTTATAGGTAATGTGATGATTTTTTTAGTGATTGTGTTATGAAAGTTATTTAAAATATTAATAATATAAGATAATAATAAACAAAAAAATAGAAGAAGTGTTAAACCCATGAAAGCCGAGGAAGATGAAATATATAAAATAATATCAATATGCTTAGATTCAAATGCTACAATAATAACCAATTGCATAAACAGACTAAAAAAGTATGATCCAGAAAAACTAACAACTTACAATAAAATTCTTAAAGAAGATAACACATCTATAAAGGATTTAATAGAAAAAATTGTGAAAGAACCTGATGAAAATGATGATTTTTCCAAGTATTCTGTGATTAATAATAAACTGTTCTATATTACCATGTTATACATGGAACTAAATTTGAAAAAGGAATATGAAGAACGATTACTTGAAAACCTCACCGAATCATTTATCAAGGAAGAAAACATAGAAATTACTCCCGAAGAGAAAAATGAAATAATAGAAGGATTAAAAGAATATTTAAAAGAAAACGATAAGTTATAAAAACCTATAATATGTGTATTTAGATAATTTTCTTATATAATAAAATAATTGTTTGAAGGTTAATTAGAGTGTTGGCCAAAATTAATTTTTCGAAAAAGTACAAAAAAATTTTCCAGATTTAATACTCCTATTTTTCATAATTTTTAATATAAATTCTTTATATCATATACCTCCAATAAATAATTTATCATATTTTATACTACTCATAATAATATTTTCTTTAGTTATATAGTTAATTATTTAATTAGTAAAGTTTATATAATTTCTCGTACATATTTTATATTAGAAATTAGTTGTATTGGTTATTTTATTTATGGTTTCAATTAATAATGATATTGCACAGAGTGAATTGGTGTTTAATACTAAAGATTATAATGTTCCTCTTGATTATAAGGCTCGTTTTTTTGTTGATTTTATGGAAGAATTTATGGATGAATGTGGAATTAAACATTGTGAAAAAAGTGTAGGTAGAACTTCGTATAGTCCTCGTTCTATGTTAAAATTGATTGTTTATGCTAAAACTAATCATGTGAGTAGTTCTGAAGAAATTGAAGATTTGGCATTGTATCATGATATGTATAAGTATGTGTGTGATTATATTACACCCTCATCACGCTCAATTAGAAGGTTTAAAAAAGATTTTAAGCATATTTATAACGAAATATAAGTGATGATGAGGCTAAACTGATTGAAAAGGAATTTTATAATGTTTTGATAAATTGGGCGTGTTGATTATTATATCAAGAAATTAGTCTATGAATTTTTTCTTTAATATTTTTTTAACAAATAGCATAATAAATTTAATATGAAAACTTCCGAAATTTCCGTAAGATATAATAATTTTGTATTAAATGAATTTTTCAGATTCAATAATAAACTTTTCTGCTTGATTAATTTTTTGTTTTGCTAGTCTTTCATCAATACGATCTATAACATTATAATCTGCTTCTTCTTTTAATGATTGTGAAGTAGCTAAATATTTATACATATTATAATCAAAGTCATCTTCATGAACATATAACTCTGCTAAACTCTTGAATTAAACTTTGATGAGTTTTTCCAAATTTACAGTTTTTTTTTAATTAATAATGCTTTTGCTGATAAAAACATTGCATAATATGATAAACTAACTGAATCAGAATAACCTTTATTTTCATATAACACTTTACTATTATTTAATTTTTCGTTTTGCTTAATTCATTAATGCGGTTATTTCATCCAATTATAACACCATCCTTTAGGACATTTGTTAAAAATGTGAAGTTTTTTGTTTGGTTAAACAGGTCTTCATCCATAATGTGTGCTGAAATTAGTTCTTGTTTATCATACATAATCCATGCTATTTCATCATCAATAATATTTTGAATTTTTTCTCTATGGTTACTTATTATCAATATATCTATATCTGAATCTTTTTCATCTTCTTTACGAGCTACTGAACCAAAAAGTATAATCTTTTTAATGTATTCTGATTTGATTTTTTCTGCAAATTCTTTAGCTATTATAAATCGGTCCTGCATATATTGTCCCCATATCTTCTTAGAATATATTATGTTTTATTAGTTATACATTTATTGTATAGTTTATTTCAGGGGGGAAGGTTTTTCTTCGTTATAGACATATGTATCGAATTGGAAAAAAAATGTTTAAATGTTTTTTCATCCTATTTTTTTAGAAATTTCCATTGATATCTTAATTAGAGGATTAATGATTGATGCTAATGATGGCGTGTAAGAAAATTCTTTTTGAACAAGTTCATCACATTTCAAGTTTTCTGTTATTACAAATGATAAAACATCAATTTTAGATGAAAGGTCACATTTAGATATCATTTGACAGCCCACAATAGTACCGTCACATTTACATATCATCTTAATATATAAGTTATTATTTTCTGGGTAATATCTTGCTTTTTGCTTTGTATCCATGGTTTGTGTTACAACGGGCATTCCTATCATGTTTGCAAATGATTCTGTTATACCACTTGATGCATAATAGTAATTTCCTACCTGTGAGACAACTGTATTTACAACAGGATTAAAGGTTATCTTGTTGCCTGTTATATTTTCTGCTAGAATCATTGCCTGACGAACTGCTGTGGTTGCTGCTGGTGAATATGTTTGTGTATCTGTTATATGACTTTTTACTTCTACACAATCACCTATAGCATAAATATCTTCTACGCTGGTTTCAAGGTATTCGTTTATTTTAACTGCAAAATCTCCAATTTCACAGCCTGCTTGTCTGGCTAGAGTGGTGGATGGAACTTTAATGTTTGGTAATATGATTACATCCGCGGATATGATCTTATCATTATAATGGATTTCTTTCTTAGAGTCATTGGTTGTGATGCATTTTATATGGGCATTTGTTTCAAAGTTTACTCCCTTATTTAATTCTACTAGTTTTTGTGATATTTCTTCATCAAGGAATAATGGTAAAATATTTGGTGATTGTTCTAGGAATGTTACATTATATTCTTTTTTTGCTAATTCGTATGCACTTTCAATACCAATAGATAAGTTTGAAATGAATATTATCTCTTTTTTATTTTCGATTGATTTTTGAATATTTTTTCCATCAGTAATAGTTGTTAATGGATATATATTGTTCATATCATCTATGTCAAACTCGGGAGTTATAATATCTGATCCTGTAGCTAGTACTAATTTATCATATGTAAGTGTTTTTGTTTTTTCCTCTTCGTCATAAGTTATGGATTTATTTGCTGAATCTACACTTGTTACTTTGGTTGATAGATGAATTTGTATGTTCTTTTTTTGATAATAATCTGCATCATGCATTATTATATCATCAAATGATTCTATGCATCCTCCGAGAACTAATGGAATGGCACATGGGGCATATGCTATTTCGTTATGTTTAGTAAATACTATTATTTCAGTTTTTTTATCTTTTTTTCTTATATTTGATGCTAAGGTTAATCCTGCAGCACCTGCTCCGACAATAACTATACGCATTATTTACACCTGAGTAATTATACTGGTTTATTTATCTTTTTAAGCATAAATATTTTGCTAATACAGATTCTTCGTTATACGAATAGCTTATATATGATGATTATTTGTTATGTAACTTGATAATGATAAAGACTAGTTATAATACCGTTAATACTTATATTATATTATTAACCAAGATAATTGCTTCGTCATGAAGTGTTTTAAGTCATTTTATTTAATTGAAAATATGTGAGTATATTTTGGTGTTTAAATGTTTTTTATGTTAAATCATTCATGAATTCTGTAAAAAGTGAATATAAATCTATGCCATTATTTGATTATTATGTAATTATTCTATGATTAAATACTTATTACCTGCAGGTATCTGTTTTGGACAATATTTAACATAAGCGGTTTATTAATTGAATTATAAAGTGTTATTAGTAGTAATTTATTGTCTTTGTTCCCACTCTGTTAGAAAAAAAATATTTATTGTATTAAACATGGAAATCCTTTCTTTTTGTTCATTTATTGACTATAATAATTATAAGGGCAAAAAAAAGTGGGGATACTTTATTGGAGTCAATGTTAGTTAATAAAGTTTAGGGAGAATGGGAAAAATTCTGGTTATAATTATATTTGTATTGTATTATGTTGTCTGCTTCATTTTTTTTTGAAGTTTACTCTTTTATCGGCTATTGTGTAGCCGTAAGCATTTTTTTTTAGTCCGGGTATTTTATATTATTCTTTGTTTAGGGACTTTTATTGTTAGTTCAGGTTTTGTCACTCTTGCTGTTTTTATGTTATCAAGTTTTTTCTTGAGGGTTCACCTTTAGTATTTTACTTCTTGATTACCTTTTGCAGCTCTTATGGGTGAGTCTGAAACTAATATCATTTTATTCAATCATATATTTTTTTCTTGTTTATTATCTTCAACCAATACCCATGATTTGGAGGTAATTCTTTCCCATCTCTACTTCTTAGTTTGTAAGAGTTCTTATATAAAGGTTTTTGAGTGCAAACACTTATTTACATCGTTAGAATAAGAAATAAATAATGATTATTGGATATTTTATAAATTAATTAAAAAAAAGTGTATAATAGGGGAGGAGTATGTTCTTAGTCATAATGGCCATAAATATAACTTCCCCTACTTGAAATACCACGGAAGGAACCACCAGACTCTTTAGATGATATCCTGTTCTGAACATCCAATTCACTATCCCACTCCACAGCACTTGCAGTATCCCTATCAATATCTTTTAGTCTTTGTTCCTGAATATAACGATAGAGTTGTTCTTCATAATCAACAAAGTACTTTTCCTGTTCAAGTGTTAAATTATCATAAATATGTAATGCTTCAATTTTTGTCCCATTATTTAAGGTAATTGTTTCAGAATCTGGCATATAATAATTTTCTCCACTACTTCTGTACCGTGTAAGGTTAAATCCATCTTTTAAATCGAATTTACCCTTGGTTGTATATGCTATTGCACGGGTCAGATCCTTGTTCATTCTGTAGGTACTGCCTGTATTTGTATCATTGAATGTGGAGTATTCCAGGCCGGCATCTCCATCATATTTTGTTGTGTTCTTATCATTATATACAAATATGAAGTCTGTTGGTGTTATGGAATAGTTTTTGTACCTGACTACATCCCATGTGTTGTTCAGGTTAGTTGTGTTGAATGTACCATTTGTTAATGTGTTGTTTACTACATTGAAGTCTCCCATAACTTCTTCCGGTTCTTCTGTATTATATGTATGGACCGTGGTATTATGGGATGGAAACATGAAAACTGCTAAAAATAATTTTACTATTAATAAGCAGCAACAGGGTATTGCATTAGTTGTATCACCCATTCTTTTCACCTCTATATTCTTATTTTATACTTTTAATATTTCTTTTAATCCTAATAAAGTGGGGGGAAGAAAAGAGAGTATTCTAGTTATAACGGCCAAATAGGTAGCCACCGTTACTAGTGTAACCATGGAATGAACCACTGGTTTTACTTTTTGAAGCAATACGGTTACTGACATCTAAACCAGTATCCACTTTTCCCGTCCAGTAAGTATTCTCTTCAAGAGCCTTTATCTCCTTTTCCTGATAATAATTCACCAGTTGAGTCTGGTAATCATCAAAATACGTCTTTTGTTCCCTTGTTAAGTCCTGATCTATACTTAATGGTTTAATAACTGTACCATTTTCTAATCGTATTTCTTCGTTTATCTTATAAAAATCCTCTGGATCTTCGTATTGATTACCCGTATTACGGTAACAGCTTGTTGAGAATTTTTTTATGTCAAACTTATACTTTGTAGCAAAAGCTATACCTCTCACCAAGTCTTTACTCATATGATAACAGCAGCCTTTACTATCATTAAACATAGCATAACTTAGACCTGAATCGCCTTTATACTTTTGTGAGATGCCATCATTATAAACATAAACAAGATTGGATACTTCAACAGTAACATCCCTCCTGGAATCCCAGTTACGTGTCAAGTCAGTTGTATTATATGTGCCATTAGTTAACACGCCATTTATTACCATCCAATCACCTGGTGGAGCATCATTATATGCACATACGTTTGTCATTAATAATCCGGTAAATAATAAACATAATATAATTTTAAAACTTTTCATAATACCATTTTCACCCCTTTTAATACTTAAAATAAAGGTTATTACTCCTTTTACTTTTTTATTAGCTAATTTATATATATTCATTTACTTTTTATAAATACCTATAATTTTTATTAACATTAGCAAATATTCCTTATTGTGTATTTTTAACAAAAAAAGATAAGTATATGCTATTAATAAATAATAAAAATAACGAATAAAGAAAGTATGAAATGGAGGAGTGAAAATATGGGCTTCTTTAAAGATGGAATAACAATATTCGGGGGCTGCATAGGCCTAATACTACTACTGGTAATATTAATGTTTGCAGCATCCTACATAACGGACCTTGACTTCAACCCAGTAATAGACAACAACACAACAATAGAACTCAACAATGTAACAATAACAGTACCTCAATCAAACAATACCATTACCAATAACTCAACAACACTCAGTTACTATAACTTTAACACTGGAGGAGATTACAGTTTAGAGATGGACAAAGTAGATAACTTTAACACGAAAGGAACAGCACACGAATACCATGACACACAAAACGATATCAACATTATGGTAATTGACAAACAAAATCTTCCATACATGGACAAATACAAAGATGGAGAACAAGTAGACACCATAGATGGTGAAGGAAGATATTTCCAGCAAAAGAAGACAATCAATGATAAAGTTGTGATTGTATGGGTATACCAGGAACATGGAAAAGGATTATCACAAAAAATAATAAACAGCGCCAAATTAGCAAAAAATACTATTTTTAAATAAAAGAATATTATACGTCTCGAATATCTAACAAGCAGATATTAGAACTATAAAACAAAAAAAAATCATACTAAAAAAAACAAGAAGAACTAACACTTAAGGACCAAATACAAGAAACAAGACAAGACATATACCACAAGATAATACTAAACCTAATAGAACAGAAAAACAACCCAACAACACAACTTCTAGTTCCATGTTAACAGTATATATAACAACCAAGAAAACAAAGGAAAAAAACATTAATTATTTCTAGAAAATAGTCTGCTTATATAAAAATAATAAAAAAAAATACAAACAGACTAAAAAAACTAATTAAATATAAATAAAAATAGAAGCAGATATAAATAACACTTAAAAGTAAAATTACAATTTACATTAATTAAGATTACTAAAAACAAGAAGGAGGAAAAGAAATGAGGATAAATAAAAAAATATTCATAGTCTTACTATCAATAGTACTCATAGCATCATTAGGAATACTCAGTGCAAATGATCTAAATGACACAGACACAACAACAAACACCATAACAAAACACACAACATCTGCTAATCCAACAATAGAAAAAACAAAACAAACCAAGGACACAGTAAAAATAAATAATGAAACAAATTCTAAGAAATACATCAACAAAGATTCTAATAATTATGAAAAAAAAGCATTTAAAAATTTAGTTAAAAATAATAACAAAACATTAAAAGAATATAATTATGGATACACAGTTACTGTACCCTCTAAAACTGATTATGAAGGTTATGTGGATATAACTGCTTCAGTTAGAGATTATTATGGAAATCCAGCTAATAGGGAATATGTAGAGTTTTCTACTAACGGAAGAACTTTAGGATATAGCTATGTTGAAAATGGAATAGCTTCAATTAATATTAAATTAACCGAAGGAACTTATAACATTATAGCCACATATGAAGATCGTTATAGTGGTACTGGTATTTTAACTATAAAAAAAGATTCATATTCAAGTTATGAAAATGAATATGATTATACTGATTACACACAATATACTCCTAAATATGATATTACTTTCCCAGATCAGACTGTCTATACTGGCGAATATTGTACAATTTCTATCAACATAAAATATGGTAATGTAAATGTTGAAGGAGGTACCGTTAATTTCCAATTATCCGATAAATTTATTGCTCAAACTAACGTAAAAAATGGAATAGCTAGCATTAAATGTAGATTTATCAATGAATGTTACGGGCAATTAAAAGCCATATATACTCCTAGTATATACAATAAGTATGGTGGTACTACAATAGCATATGCCTATTTAAATGTCATAGCCAATAGTTATAATTACAATTCAAATTATAACAATAAAGATACCTACAATTCAAACTATAATTATAATGATGACTATTATTACAATACCAAAACACCAACCAAAACAACAGTAAATACTAGTACAACAGGTAATGAAATACCATCCTCTAAAATCAGCATAACATACAATGAAAAAACTTACAAAAACAATACACCCAAAACACCAACAAAGATTACAATCAATAAAATAAAAACAGTAGAATTCTCAGACAAAACACTGATAACAGGATCATATAAAACCAGCAAGGGAACACCATTAAAAAACACAGTGATAACACTAAACATCAATGGCAAACAATACAAGACAAAAACATACAGTTCAGGAAACTACTTCTACAAATACCAGACAAACAAAGTAGGAACCAACACCATAACAGCAACATTCCCAGGAAACAATAAATACAAAGCAGCAAGCACAAAAACCACATTTAAAGTAACTAAAAAAGGAACACGTGTAAAACTAAACTACATACCAACAACAGCATACTCTGATAAAGTAACCATCAAAGGAAAATTCACGAACAACAAAGCAAAAGCATTAAAAAGTGCAACAATTATCCTGAAAATAAACGGAAAAAAATACACTACAAAAACAGACACCCGAGGAGAATTCACATATAAATACCAGACAAACAAAGTAGGAACCAACACAGTAACAGCATACTTTAAAGGAAACGATTACTACAAATACAACTCAACAAATAAAACATTCACAACAACAAAGAAAAAAACAACATTAACAATAAACAATATACCAAACACATACTATACTGATACTGTTGAAATACGTGGAAAACTATTAGCTAATGACAAACTAAACGGCAAATCCATAATCTTAAAAATTAATGGCAATACTGTAACACGAAAAACAAACAAGGATGGTATTTATACTTATGAGTATAAAACTAAAATACCTGGAAAAAACAATATAGTTGCAACATTCAAAGGAGATAACTACTACCAAATGGCAAAAACCAGTAAAACTTTCAAAGTAACTAGAATGCCAACTACATTATATATGGATAACTATTCCATTGCAACTATAGGAAAAAAGGAAACAATAACTGGAGAACTATACAATAATAATAATGATCCACTAAAAAACACGAAAATAAACATATACTATAATGGAGCTAAAAAAACCGTCAAGACAAATAAAAAGGGTTACTTTAGTTACACATTCACAGCCAAAAAAGCTGGAAAAAACAAGCTAACAGCACAATACATAGGAACAAACAAATACATAGGATCAAAAAAATCAATAACAGTTGATATAAACAAAATGAGCACATACACATCATTATACCAATCAGTTTATGATAAAACAAATAAAATAATATACATTAGTGGTGCTGTCTATGATGAGCAAAACAATTACCTGAAAAAAGCACCAGTCACAATTAATATTAACGGAAAATATTATAAAACAACAACAGACAACTACGGATACTTCTATTATCAAGCCAAACCTACAAAAGCAGGTACAAACACGATAACAATAACATACCCTGAAAATAATAAATTCTTAAGCTCATCATTCCAAACAACAATCGATATACCAATAGTAAAAGCTACAAAAATAACCCTGGACTCAATATCAAAAACCACACTAGGAAATTACGTAGACATAACAGGACAATTCACAGACAATAATTATAATTCCCTTAAAAACAGCAACATAGTATTAACAATCAATGGTAAAAATTATAACACTAAAACTGATGAATATGGATACTACTATTACTCATATAAAACCACAAAAACAGGAACCAACAAAGTAACAGCAACATTCAAAGGAAATACTAACTACAAAGCATCATCTATAACAAAAACATTCACAGTAACAAACTACAATACAGTTGAATTATACACTCACCTACTTACTGGACCATACCCTGAGGATAGTAAAAGAGTGGGTGATGATATCTTTACTGCATGGTATCAGTTAACTGACAGACAAAATGAGAAAGGAGTTCATATTTTTGTAGAGGATTGTTATGCTAGCGATATGGGTGATCCACCACATAATTTAATAGTTGATGCAACATTCTATTTCAAAAACAATGCGGGAAAAATAATTACCAAAAAATTTGAAACAGGAACCGGAGGCAGTATGTATCATAGTTTAGTATCCGGTTACACTCCATATAAAGTCGTGGCAGAATATCGAAAAATGACATCCACAGAGAAAAATAAATGGAATAATGGATATGGCTACAATCCTAAAACAAAAAAATGGTTCTCATATTACTAAGAATTCCTTTTTATTAACCCCCCCCTAAGTTCTTTTTTTAAATATTATTTTTTTCATATCCCCCACAATAATACAATGATACTATAGTATCTACTAAATTCCATAATAAACTACTAAAATAAACAAAAAACACAACAAATAAACTTAATAAAACATAAATAACATAACAAAAGACACAAAAAAAGAAAACCAAATAAAAGGAGGATATAATATGAAAAACAATAACCTCATAATATTAGGAATAACTGCACTAATAATTATCATAATAGCATCATACATAGGATTCGGACTACAAACTACAAATAAAAACAACACAACAAACAATACAATAAACATAACACTAAACGATACAAACAACACCACAGCAAACAACACAACCACAAAAACAACAAAATCCACAACAAAAAACAGTAAAACATCAGAAAAAAATCATCCGAGGAAGAATATGGAACATACATAAACGATGAATACGTAAGCATGTCAGAAAAAGAATATGCAGAAAGATTCCCAGCATTATACCATGAAAGATCATTACAAGAAGGAAAATATGACAAATACCATCCAGAATTCTATGAAATAGACAGAGAAAACGGACGAATATAAACACATAAAATTCACCCTTATAAATATTTTTAAAACAATAAAAAATCCTCACCCCGTTAATGCAAAAATCCATAATATAATTTTACAATAATTGAAAAAAAATAGAAAAAAATAATAAAAACATTGCCCTATCAACAAATATCAGATAAAAAAAAATATTATCCAAATATAATTATATTAAAAAAAAGAGGAGATATAAAAATGAGATTATTAAGTAAAAACACAGCAGAAGAAGATCTAGCAAAAAATCTAATAAAAAATCATGAAAATGAAATAAAAAAAGTCCTAGGAAAAACAGGAGTAAAAAGCCTAGAAAATACATTAACAGAAATAGCTGAAACAGAAGGAATAGAAGCATGTCATAACTGCATGAACTACACTTTAGGAAGAATAAACTACTATAAAAACAAACAACAAGAATATTCAATAGAATCAAAACTAGCAGACAAAGTATATGATGCATATGTAACAGATGGAATAAGCAGAATAGATAAAGTAAATGGAAGATTTATGGCAGCACAAAATATGAAACTAGATATGATAATTGAACAAAATAATAAAATAATTAACCTACTAGAACAAATAGCAAATAAATAATAAACACAAAATATAGCCTCCACATACATACAAAACATCACAACAAACACAACAACAAAAGAAAACCAACAAACAATACAAAACTCCAACAAGACAAACAAAATAAATAATAAGATTAAATTAAAAGAATAACAAACCCATAAACATAACATCCAATAAAATAAAGGAGGAATAAAAGAATGAAAAAGAAACAAACAATAAAAAAACTATTACTACTGCTAATACTAACAGTACTACTCATAGGAATAGCAAGCGCAACAGAACACAATAACCAGACAAACACTAATAAAAATACAATAGAAAAAAGCCTACAAAACACACAAACAGATACAAAAGAAATAAACAAACAAGACACCACAACAAACACGAAAACCAGTACAACCAAAACACCAACCAAGATCACACTCAATAAAATAAAAACAACAGAATTCTCAGACAAAATCATGATAACAGGAACCTATAAAACCAGCAAGGGAACACCATTAAAAAACACAGCGATAACACTAAACATCAACGGCAAACAATACAAAACAAAAACATACAGTTCAGGAAAATACTTCTACAAATACCAGACAAACAAAGTAGGAACCAACACCATAACAGCAACATACCCTGGAAACAACAAATACAAAGCAGCAACCACAAAAACCACATTCAAAGTAACCAAGAAAGGAACACGCATAAAAATAAACTACATACCAACAACAGAATACACTGATAAAGTAATCATCAAGGGAAAATTCACAAACAACAAAGCAAAAGCATTAATGAGTGCAACAATTATCCTGAAAATAAACGGAAAAAAATACAGCACTAAGACAGACAAGAATGGAGAATTCACATATAACTACAAAACAAACAAAATAGGAACCAACAACATAACTGCATACTTCCGAGGAAATGATTACTACAAATACAACTCAACAAAGAAAACATTCAAAGTCAACAAAATAACCACATACACCTCATTATACCAGCCATATTACAATAAAACAAATAAGATGCTACTCCTTAGTGGTCTTGTCTATGATGAGCAAGATACTGACCTGAAAAAAGTACCTGTCACACTGAACATAAATGGAAAATATTATAAAACAACGACGGGCGAGTACGGAGGCTTCGATTTCCAAACCAAACTTACAAAATCAGGATCCAAGAAAATAACAATAACATACCACGGAAACAATAAATACGCTCAATCATCAGTCAAAACAACAATCAGTATACCAATAGTAAAAGCAACAAGAACAGTCACAGTACACGAGAATACCAAAAAAAATACAATAATAACTTCAACAACAATATTTGGAGATAAAATAGAGATAAGATATGATTTTGGACCTGATCCTAACATCGAACGCATTGGAACAAGAACTAATTCATATATGAGAAATAAAAAAACAGGAGAAATATACAAACGTCATTTAGACTATGATGGAGTCTATAGATATTACAAAGTTTAAAAAAAAATGTTCTAAAAAGAACAGATAACAAATCTTAATCAACACTCTCCCCTCACCCATCACCACCTTCACCCAAACAATACTCCTAATAATATAACTAACAAAAAACAATCCCCCCATACACATAACAACTAATTTTTTTCAAACAAAGAACATAAAATTATATACTTACACACAACTAATCCAAACAACACTAACAACAAACCACGACACATAACACCCACACGAGTACTAAACGCACAAAAACCAGACAGAAACATAACAACAAACAAAAAAACACACAACATAACCAAAAAAACAAAGCACCAAAACAAGACATACCACAAAACCAGAGACAAAACACAGGCACGATACATACGAGAGAAACTAGAAGAAAACAACTACGACAAAACACTAATACCACGATACAAACAACAATAGCAGAAAGAAAAAAAAATAAGAAAAAAAACAATACATAATTTTAAATAAAACAATATTACAATACTTAAACATCTAACAAGCCGATATTAGAACTATAAAACTATAAAATCTTTGTAAACAAAAAAAATAGTAAATATGAGTTTGAAATAAATATTACATATTTTTTGCAATATCCTACTTTTTTTATCATGTTTTTTTACTGTTCAAAACTCATAAAAAAAAAGATAAAATTTAAAAAATTTAATTAGAAATTTTGTCTTTCATATGCTGTTGCTTTACGATAGTAGACTACTACTTTGTATGGAGTCCAACCAGACACCCATGTATGACCTAAATAAGTATAATAATTATAATCTATATTAGCATGACTCCAATGAATTTCATCATCACTATCTTTAAAGAAGAATAATGCATCTGTAATTGTATACTCCGGTGAACTATACCTATCAGTTCTAGGATTATAACCTATTGTTTCTACATGTATTCCTTTATCATATTGTCCATCATATGTTTGATACCAACATGAGAATAAATTATTTCCAACATATCTCTTAGAGGTTGACTCACCATAATACATAGTACCTACATCTAACATTAATGTTCCAAATGGTTCAATAACTTTGAATTTTGTGTTTGTACTAGTAGCTTTATGATTACTGTCCCCATCATAATACACTGATATATAATTATTTCCCTTTTTTAAAGCATCTATTTTTAAATTATATTTCCCATTTGTATCTGTGAAAACATAATAATACTTGGATTCTACATTTATAACAACTTCTTGATCTGCTAATCCTCTTCCCTTAGATGATAATTTTCCATATATGTTCACATCATCACCTACACAAGGGTTTTTAGTCGTGCTGACAGTTATTTTTGAATCCGGTTTAGTTACTGTGAAATACACATAATCATCACTACCATAATATTCATCACTTCCAGTAAATGTAGCTAAAATCTTGTTTTTACCAATTGATGTTGTTGTGATAGCTATGTTATAATATCCGTGCTGATTTGTTGTTGTAGAATAATGTTTTCCATTTATATTTATTTTAATTGTTTTATATGGAATTTCATTTCCATTGGAGGTTAATTTTCCGTAAACATTTACTTTATCGCCAAATTGTACTGAATCCGATGATTGCACTGATATGGTTGATGACTTTTTGTATGCATCGAAGTACGTGTACTCTGATACTCCATACTTATTAATGTTACCATAGGATACTGTAATCCGTTTTGTTCCACTAGTTAATGGTATAAGCTTTAGATTATACTTTCCATACTTATTAGTTGTTGTTTTATAATTTTTTCCTTCCAGATTAACTGTTACCTTTTTGTATGCTGCTGATTTATCTCGAGTAGTTAATTTACCATAGACACTTACCCGTTCTCCAACATAAACTGTTGAAGTACTTCCGATTGTAATCTTATTCAATGGTTTTGATGTATAACTGGTATTGTTTCGTGAACTTTTATACTTATTATTTCCATCATATTTGACGTATATTCTTTTGTATGATGTGGATTTTGATGTTACTTTTAGATTAAATTCTCCATATTTTTTAGTAGTGATAGTATACGTTTTACCTTCTACCGTTAATTTAATTTTCTGCTTAGGTATTGCACCCTTTTTTGATGTTAATCTTCCATTTATATTGAGTTTATCTCCGAGATATAATTTTTTAGTACTTCTTAAAGAAATATGAGTTAATCTTTTTTCAGCAGCAAAATATGTGGAATTTACTGCAGAAGTATAAACTGCAGAACCATTATAGCTTACCCTGACTTTATGCTTACCAGAAGACTTAACACCTATTTTAAGACCAAAACTAGCATCTTTTTTAGTTTTAGACTTATACCTTTTACCATCAACATCAATAATTAATAGCTCTTCAGATAATAAACTTCCTTTAGAAATTAATTTACCCTTAATATTCACTTTTTCTCCTACAAATAAATTCAATGGCTTACTTAATCTAATACTAGTTTTCCTTTTTTCAGCCCTGAATGATTTGGACTTTACTGTAGAAGTATAAACCGTAGAACCAGCATAATTTACCCGGACTTTATGCTTACCCGAAGATTTAACTTCTGCTTTAAGACTATAAAAACCATTTTTATTTGTAGTTACATTATATTTTTTCCCATCAAAATTGATTGTTACTGTTTTATCAGATACAGAAGCATCCCTTGATGTAAGTTTTCCATAAATGCTCACTTTATTTCCTACTAGGACTGTACTTGTAGTGTTTAATGTTAGTTTAGTAGGTTTTTTCTTCACATTAACAATTGTTTTATTTGTATCATAAATATTATTCTTTGAATCAACATATGATGATATTATTGTCTTATTCCCCATTTTCGACATCAAAATTTTAGCATTATAATTTCCATATTCATCAGTTATTACTGAAAATGTTTTACCATCTACTTTTAAGGTTATTCTAGCATTTGCTAAATTTTCACCAAATTTTTTCAGATTTCCATATACACTAACTTTCTCTCCAACATATCCACTCTTATGAGACACTACTGATAATTGAGTACTATCATACGCATAAACAGAAGTTATGCTAGTTATATCAGTATAATTATATGATCCAGGATAATATACTTCAACAGTTTTATTACCACTGAATGAAACTGTTATGTTAGCATTATAACTACCATCATCTAATGTTGTAATATAGTAAGAACTATTATCAACAGTTAATCTTATTGTAGCATTAGGTATATTACCTTTATATGTTTTTAAATTACCATAAATATGAAATTCATCACCAACATATATACTCTTATCAGTATCTACTGTAATGCTTGTATCATATTTCAATATCTCTACATAAGCATAATCTATTGAATTACCAATCCTCGGATTATCATTAGAATATTTAGCAATTATTGTATATCTACCAGCAATACTAGCTGGAACATTTAAATAAAAATAACCATTTTCATCTGTAGTTAAATTATAAATATCAGATTCAAATTCCACACTAATATTCTCATATATATAAGGAGTATCCGTATAATAACCACAATATAACACACCATTAATTGATATATTATCCCCCACATATACTGTATCACTAACATTTAACTCCAAATCTGTGAATAAATAAGAACTATCCCACTCCTTTTTAACGGGCTTTGTATTGATTTTTTCCATACTTTTTGTATTAATATTATCATTAAACTTTGAAGAATCATTCAACTTATTAATATCACTATTTTCTCGTAACGAATCATCAAAAGTATTACTACTTTTTTGAGTAACCATATCCTTTGAATAATCATCAGATATCCTTTTATCATCAACTGAATCATTAAAATCAGATGCACTAATCGTTGTCATTGCAAAGAGTACAAAAAGTAATGATAAAAAAGAATATATTAACACAACTTGTTTTTTATCCATATAACTCACTAAAAATTGTTGTAAATCTAACTATACATTAAAATTAAAATGAATAGTTGAATATTAATAGTATTTAAAAACATATAAATTTAACCATTTAAACATAACACCAGTACGTAAAAAACTAAACAAAAAATTTATACAGTAAACCCCTCTTTTTAAGATAATAAAAAATCTACAACAACCATATAAATAAGTATTAATCTTTTAAAAATGATCATTATTACTAATAAAATCTAATTTTAATATTCATAGGTTTTATTAAATTTTATAAAAGAATATGATACTATTCGAAAGCCCATATAAAAAAAAAAGATACGATAATAAAACCTTACATTAAAAATAAAAAAATATATAAATTAAAACAAAAAACAAACAAAATTTAACAAAAACTAATAAAAGAAGAAAAAAATAGAAAAAAAATCAAAAATTATACCTTATCCTAAAAAGTTTGTGTTCCACTAACTGGATTAATATCAACCTCTTTAGTATCAACTACATTTCCTGATCCATCATATAAAGTTATAGATGCATGATCCGGATAACTAGTAAGTTCGTTTGCAGTTCTCATTGTAAAATGACCTGTACTTTCAACAGTTAATGGTACAATATTCCCCGCATTTAATGTAGTTCCCCTATAACTATAAAATACCCTAATTTTAACATTTTCACCTGCATGATTATCTCCAACATATACTGTAATATATGTTTTTGCAGGTAATGGAGTAGCTGTTGAAAAACTTCCACTAATAATTTTTAAATTATCATTTAAATTTTCATTACTACTAACATTAGAATTAACTGCATTATTTTCATTATTTGAAGAAATATTTTCAGTCTTTGAATTATTTTCAGACATATAAAGAATTGATCCAGCAATAATTAGTGAAATTATAATTATAGTTATAGAAATAATTATTATTTTATTATTTTTTGAAGAATTATTATCAGTTCGTGATGTAGGGTTATGATTTTTTAAACTTGCATGTATAGTTAAAGCGGTACCACATTTTTTACAAAATTTAGCTGATTCTTTATTTTCATAACCACATTTTTGACAATACATTTTTTCCACCTTTAAAGTTTATTATGAAAAAAAATGATACTTAACTATTTATAATTAAAACGTTTTAATATTTAATATTATTTTTAATCATTAATTCTCTCTTTATTCATAACTATTCTAATGAATCCCTATCAAACATCAGATATATAAAGAATTTTAATGATTTGAAGATATTTTAATGTTTAATATTATTAGTTTTATTATCCAAATACTAAATGTCGCACATTAAAAATATATTCTAATAACTATTATAAATTATATTCTTGTATATTTAAATATTTTTAGATATAACGATTAGAATAACCTTATATAATTGTTAAATTTTTATATATAATTATATAAGTTAATATTTATTGAATTTATCAATTTTAATAATTTTAATAATAAATATCTAAAACATATTAAAATTATTTCTATTAAATATATTCAATTCTTATTATTAGAGTATTTATATACTAAAAAAATAATAAAGAATACAACGAAATATTTTCTCTAAAATCACTTAATAAAATTTAATCTTTAATTATTTCTATTATCATTAAATTAGTTCTACTTGAATTTATAAATTAAAGGTTAATCTGGATTTAAATAATAAATACTTATATATTATAAATGTAATATGATTTATTATATTGTGAAATAATTTGAGGTAACGAAAATGAGTTTACAACTAGTGACTATTCCAATAGGAATAGGTTTATTATTGGATATACAAAGTCATTTTGTTGATACGGATGTAACTATTAGAACTAGTGTTAATAGTATGGATACATTAAATGAAATTTTAGATAAAGATCATACTTTAGGATTTAAATCAAAACAAGATTTTATTAATTTTGAAAATCAAGGGACAATGTTATTTAGATTAAAAGATAACAAAATTGAAATACGATTTGTAGGAGATTATGATCTTAAAGACATAAATATATTTATAAATGCTATTAATAATGATTTCAAAAAAATTTCTAATATAGATAATGTAAATTTAACAATTGTAAATGAAAAATCTAAACAAAGCTTTAAAATACCTTCCAATTTAAAAGATGAAAAAATTATTAATTCCATATTAAAAGATAATTATTTGGGTTTTTCTTCAAAAAAAGCATTAAATGAATTTCAAAATAAAGGTGAAATAATTTTAAAAAAAAATGATGATGAAACTTTAGATTTTCTATTCATAGGAAATTATAATAAAAAAGAAGCTGAAAATTATGTAAAAAACATATCAGATGAATATGCATTACTAATTCAAGAACAAACATACCTTAAAGTATTAGAAAGAATAGAAAACGAAAATTTAAATTTAGAATCTGAAATAATTGATAATGAAGATTCAATTATACTTACATTAAATATTAATTAATATACTTTGAAAAAATTTTAAAATAAAATATTTTTATTCTAATGAAGTATATTTTTTAATTTCATTTATTTCATCATTATTTAAATTTAATTTCATTTTCATTTTATCATATGTTTTTAACTCAAATCCCCTTCTTCTCATTCTTATAATTTTTTCTGCATGAATTATTTCAATATACGGAATTTTTAATAATTCTTGTAGGTTTGCTTTATTAATGTAAATTTTATTATTTGATATATTACTTGTATCTTCGGTATCATCATCAATTTTTGCCCCACAATAAATACAAAAATTAGCATTGGAAGTAAGTTTATTTCCACAATTAATACAGAAATTTATATTAGATTCTTGAGTCATATTTTCACATCTATTTTTGAATAATTTATTTTTTGATAATAATCTCTTTTTTTTACTAACATATTTTGTAGCAAAAAAATAATTAAATGTCATTTTGCATTAATTAGAAATATGATTAAAAATCAAGAGTTCTTCCACCCCTACTATCATTAATATCTGAAGAATCTTCAGGAGGTTCTGAAGAATCATCCGATGTGATGTCAAACTGATTTTTATAATTTAACCTATCTTCTTGTGCTGTTGCAGCAACAGCTCTTATATCTGCCCATTCTCGAATATTTCTTATTTGTTCTGCCTGAGTGATACTTAATGGAACAGTATTTTTAATAGCATTTTCAAAATCATTCATTGTAATACTACGATTTTCTGCAAATGCATCAAACAAACCCATTATAATAATCTGTTCTATTTCAGCACCACCAAATCCTTCTGTTAAATTTGCTAAATGATTAAGGGAAGTTTCATCAATATTAAAATCACCAATAACTTTAGGTTTTTTTAATCTTGATTGTAAATGAACTTTAAATATCTGTTTTCTTTCATTATAAGTAGGTAAATCAATAAAAAATATTTCATCAAATCTTCCTTTACGCATCATTTCTGAAGGTAATCCAGATATATTGTTTGCTGTAGCAACTACAAAAACTGGTTTAGTTTTTTCTTGCATCCAACTAAGGAATGTACCAAAAATACGACTACTAGTACCTCCATCACCACCATTACTTAAACCAGAGAATCCTTTTTCTATTTCATCAATCCATAAAATACATGGTGAAATAGCTTCTGCAGTTTTGATAGCTTCTCTCATATTAGATTCACTATTACCCACATACATGTTAAATACTTTAGAAACATCAAAACGTAACAATGGTAAATGCCACATTGAACTTATAGATTTTGCAATTAAACTTTTTCCACAGCCTGGTACTCCTGTAAGTAAAACTCCTTTAGGAGAAGGTAAACCATAATCTTTTGCTGAATCAAGCCAAGATTTATCTCTTTTAATTAACCATTTTTTCAGATTTTCTAAACCACCAACATCATTAATATCTACATCCGAATCCACATATTCTAGTAGTTCATTCTTTTTAATAACTTGACTTTTTTCTTTTAAAACTAAGTCAATATCATCCGCATCCAATTTTCCATCATTCACCATTGCTCGTGCAAATGCATTTTCTGCTTCTTGTAGAGTTAATCCTACTGCTGCTTTAATTATAGATTCTTTATCTTTTTCATTTAAATTTATTTCAAGATTTCCTTTTTTATTTGCTTTAATGATTTCTTCTAAAACTGATTCGATTTCAGCTTCTGTAGGTAACTTAAAATCCATTACTGTTACATCTTTTTTTAAATCATCAGGTATTGTGAATGATGGTGAAACAAATATGATATTTTTAGGGTCACGACTTTGTTTTAAATGAGGCATTAAATCTTTTAAACTTCTTATTATATTAAAATCGGTACCTCCATTTGCTCGTTCACAAAAAATATGAAAATCTAAAATAATAAATAGTCCTGGTTGATCAAATTCTTTAATAAAATTTAAAGCCCTTAATTTTTCAAAAGTATTTTCCTGAATGATTCCTTTATCATTTTTAAAACCTTCTGAAGATTTCCATATAAAAATGTTTCTAACAGTATGTATTAATTCAGGTGTAGTAACTATACGTGATAGTTCATTTATTAATCGTTCTTCTTCATATGTGGTAATTTGAATAAAAGGAAATCGTGCTCTTAATAAATCACATAACTCTTTATCAAATTCTTGCATTTTTCTCACTCACTAATTAGTTATTTTTTTAAATGCTTGATTATGTATTTCATCGGTATTTTCATAATATTCTTGCGTATACTCTTTATTTATAACTT
The DNA here is from genome assembly GCF_034480035.2 of Methanosphaera sp. ISO3-F5. NCBI lineage: Archaea > Methanobacteriati > Methanobacteriota > Methanobacteria > Methanobacteriales > Methanobacteriaceae > Methanosphaera > Methanosphaera sp. ISO3-F5. Next base: position 1,012,387 of record NZ_CP118753.2, on the reverse strand, counting down.
TAGAATCTGTTAATTTTTCTATTAATGGAATATAATTTTCACATTTTTTTCCTTTTATACCCTTAGTTTCAGATTCGATAGTACCATCTTTTTTTATTTTAATTATAAGTTTTTTAGACATTTATATCACCTAATTATTATTGCTATGTATTATTCTAAAAATCTATAATTCTTCCGGAGAGGTCATCATTTACTTCAGAAATTATTGTACGTTTTTTTATTTGATTTATTTGTTCAGGATTTAAATTTAATTTTTCTTTTAAGTCATCATAAGACTTAATATAATTGTTTTCATTTCGTAAATTTATTATTTTTTTTGCTTTAATTAAATTAATACTAGGAATGTTAGTTAATTCATCTAAATCAGCAGAATTAATATCAATTTTATAAGGATTATCTTCTTCTTCACTTTCTTCGTCTAAGTGTCCATTGTTTGTTTCATTATTGAATATATTATCTTCCAGTTCATTTATAATTAATTCATTTTTTACATATTCTAGTTCATCATTAGTAAGATTTAATCTATCACTTAAATCTTCATAAGAGTAAAATATTACTCCTGAATCTTTTAATCGGATAAGTTTCATTATTTGCTCATCATTTAATGTTTGAATATTTAATAAATCAGTTATAGATGCGTTATTAATATCAATTTCAATAAACTTTTCTGTATTTTCTAATTCGTTTGTTTCTAAATCAGTTTCTGTAAAAAAATCTTCAGGATTATTTTCTTCATATTCAATCCTTTTTTGATAGATTTCTTGATTATACTTACTTAAAATATCCCTAATTTGATTTAAATATAATTTTTTATTATAAAATTCCCATAAAATTGAAAAATTATTTCTAGAATATATAAATGAAACATGATCATTTGAAATTTCAAATCTAACATTACAATTAGGACATATTAAAGAATTAAATGATAACATCCCCTCTTTTCTAAAAGTTTCCAAATATTTTTCATAACAAACGGGACAAATTTCATCAGTAATTTCTATTCTTATTAATTGAGATATTTCCATTTTTTCTTCCCAAGTATAATTTCCACATGCAATTTGAAGTAAATCATTCCAATGTAATGTTTTATATTTATATTTTTTATTCAATTTTGTATTCTCAGGAGCATTTTCAATGTAATATCTATTATCCTTTTTATCAGTTAATTCCAGTCCACACTTTTTACAGAGAAAATGTGTGCCTCCACTAAAAAAACCACTTTTCTCAAAAGAATACATAGGATATTCACATATAGGGCAGTTCAAATGTTCTGAAGAATAATATTCGTTATTATTGGACATAATCATCAATTTATTCTTTATATTTTTAAATAAATAACATAAATAAAGGTTATAATTTTATGTTTAATTCAATTCTGATTTCTAATAATATTTTTATAATTTATTGTATATAAAAAAGTTAGTTGAATAACCCGTATAATTAAAAGTAAACTTCATTTTCAAAATCAACGCTTTATTTATTAACTTTATAATAGTATATATAATAGTAAACTCTATAATATATTAAATAAATAGTGTTTCAAATGAATATAAGAATATATGAAATAATAAATAATACCAAAGTAGAAGGCCCTGGAAATAGAACTTGTATATTTGTGCAAGGTTGTTTAAAGCATTGCAAATATTGTAATTCTAAACAAACTTGGGATATAACTTCCGGAAAAGAATATGAAATTAATAAATTAGCACAACATATTTTATCCAATAAAAATATAGAAGGTGTAACTTTTTCAGGAGGTGAACCATTTCTACAATCTAAAGAATTATATCAGCTAGGTAAATTAATTAAAAAACATAATTTATCTATAGTAACATTTACTGGATTTAATTATAATTTTATAAAGAAAATTAATGATAGTAACTGGAATAATTTATTAGAAATAACAGATTTATTAATATCTGGTGAATTCGATATAAATAAAATGGTACAAGATAAAATTTGGATTGGATCAAGTAATCAAGAATATCATTTTTTAAGTAATCGTTATAAATATTTAGAAAATAAATTGAATTTATTAGAAAATAAAATAGAAATTAGATTAAAAAAGGATGGTTCCATAGTTATTAATGGAATGGGAGATAATAAAAAAATTAACAAGTTATTTAATTTTAATTAGATATATTTCTTAGAGATATTGTAGTATTATCACTGTTACAATATATAAACTGATTTAAAGAATTATAACTGTTACTTTATAACATTTTTTTTATTATCTTTAGTAGATGTTTCATTAATTACTTTGAAATATTTTATAGAAAGTATATTTAATTCTTTGGAATTATTAATTATGTTTACATAATTTGTTATAGTATGGGCATTCGTCGCATTTTTCTTTATTGGTCTTGTCATATTGTTTGTTAAGAATATGTTCTACTGTTTTGTCTAGTGAATTGTTTATTTTTTCTATTTTTTCTTTTGTTAATTCTATTTCTAATTCATAGTTGTCATATATACTGTATACGCTTGCATATTTGATATTGTGTTGATTGTATTCTAGGTAGTTTTCTAATGCTTTGGCGTATATGCATAATTGTTGTTCATGAGTTTTCTTTCTAGCTTTTAGTTTTTGTTGATTTGTTGTTTTATAGTCCACTATTTTGATATCGTTTGTTTTGGAATTTTTTAGTATTAAATCTATTTTTCCTTCTATGTCATAGTGTTCTTTTATTATGTTGAATGGTACTTCTGAACCTATTATTTCCCATTCGCTATTTTCATAATTTTTCCAGTAGTTTTCTATTCCTTTTATTACATTGTTAAAGTTTTCTTCTTGAATATCTGGATAGTTTTGTAGTATTTTTTCAGATATTCTGGTTATATCTTCTTTTTGTATATCTTTTCCTTGTAGTGTTTCTTTATTCATTCTTTCTAGTATTGTGTGGGCTGCTAGTCCATCATTTATAACTTTTGATGCTGGAAGTCTAAACTGGTAATTGTAGCCTATATTGTACATTCTTGGACACTTGTTATATGCTGAAAAGCTTGTGTAGCTCATCCTGATTCTTTCTGTTTTTTCTTCATCCTTGGAGGTTGTTAGTTTATCAATCTTATTAAAATCATGTGGTGATATCTCGGATAAAGTTGTGTCTTTCTCTAATTCTTCCAGGAATTCTGGCTTGTTTCCTTCTTTATCGTATACTGTGGATAATATTAATAACTGTTCTGCTCGTGTACATGCAACATAGAATATACGTTTTTCTTCAAGATCTTCTAATTCTATTTCTTCTTCTTGATTATAATGTTTGTTTTTGAAGAATTCTGGTTTTATTGGATATGTTGGAACTCCACGCTCTTTTTTGGATAATTCATCTATTGATTCTTTAGTTATTTCTTTGTATGGAAAATTATTGTTTTCTAATGTACATAGTATTACTACTGGAAATTCTAATCCTTTTGCTTTATGTACTGTTAATAATTGTACTTCATCTTCCATACCTGTTTTTTCATTATAACTGGAATAGTTTTCATAATTTGATAATATAAACCATATTAATCCGTTTAAGTCGTTTTCATCAACTAATTCTGTATAGTTAAATATTGTTTGAGTGAATATTGCAAGATTATTCAGTATTCTATCATTTACAGTGTTTTCTTCATCAAATCTGCCTTTTAATAATCCTGATATTTCCAGTAGTTTATAATAAACATCTAATAATGAATCTTGTTTATCTTCACTAGTTTCATAGTAGTTTTTCCTATAATTATATAGTTTTTCAAAGAAATCTAGATCATGTTCATCTGTTATGCCAATATCTTTTAAATCGGTTCTGGTTTTTTCATTTAATTCAAAATGTGGAACACTATTTAATATTTCATTATATAGGGCTGTGCATTTTTCATTATGATATCTTGTATACATAGCCTTTAAATTTTTAGGTTTACCCCTTTTATATAATCTGTTTTCATGATTGTATTCTGCTTCTATAACATTTTCTTCGAATTTATCTTCTATTTCAGATAATATTGTACATGTTTCATCACTTAGTTTCAGACAATCCTTTAATTCTGTGAATATTCTTAGATTTAACCATTCTCTTTCTATTTTACTAAAATATGTCCTGGACGATGATTTCTTCATATACCATAATAGAGTCATCATTACTTTAACTTCTTTCTGGTCAGTTAATGAGGAAATATCAGGCATATTGTATGGAATAGCATGCTCATCAAACTTATTCAACAAGTCTATGATAGGTTTTTTTAGACTTCCATTTCCTTGAATTCCCCTGAATAATATTCCAACATCGGAATAATTTTTAATTTTATTATTATCTTTTAACGATTTGATAAGTAATGATATATTTTCTGCTTCTGAATTAATATTTTCTGCATCCTTGTCACTTTTCATATAATATACATTGGAATCAAATGTTTTCTCAGGAACAAGATTTTTATCAGTTCTCCGATACTTTTTAATGAAACATTCATTAAAATCTACAATATTTTTACCGGAACGATGATTAATATCCAGTTCAATAGTATTGTTCTTTTTAGCAAAATCTTCAAAGTTATCAGAGTAACTGCCCCTAAATCCATATATTGCTTGATCATCATCCCCCACTACTGTAAATGAATCCGAATATTTCCTTAATATTTCAAATATATCCTTCTGAATAGGGTCAATATCCTGAAATTCATCAATCAATATATTCTTAAATGGTAGAAGTTTTGCCATATACTCCTCATCTTTTGATAAAAGTTCCTTTGCATATACCTGTAGAAATGAAAAATCAGATAAATTGTTCTCTTTTAATAATTTTTCATATCCTTTATAAGATTTTACGATAGCAATAAACTTTGCAAAATACCATGAATTATAATATTCATCATTATCCTTCACAGAATCCTTAGGAAATGTATGATATTTTTCCATGTAATCATTCACAAAGTTTTTATAATCTTTTGATACTTCAAAATTCTTTTCAAGATATTCGGCTAGTTCTTCATCTTTTAGACCAAAATTAGTGAATTGATCATATTTTTTAATTATATTACTTGTTTCCCATTTTTCCACGTAACTGTACCCTTTTAAACCAAGTTTATCCATGTTTTTCTGTAAAAACATGACTTTACGTTCATCAACATCATCATTTTCTAACAGATATATCTCCTTATCGGAATATTCGGTTAACAGATAATTACAGAAACTGTGTATAGTGCCGATAAACATTTTACTCAATGCTTCTGAAGGGATATTATATTCTTTAGAGCTTAAACGTTTTTTCAATTCATCAGCAGCTTTAATAGTGAATGTAATAATCAGTAGACTTTCAGGATTTACTTTCTTAGTTTCTAATAAGTATTTTATTCTGTTAATTAACACGTATGTTTTTCCAGCACCTGGACCTGCTTCAATCAATACAGGTTCCAATGGATAATGTATTGCAGTTTCTTGTTTAATATCCGGTTTTTGTGCCATATACTACACCACACATATTTATAATTAAAATTATTTCTATAATAAACTATATTTAATTCTATTGTAAAATAGATAAGAAATATTAGATGAAAACAAAATGTTCCAATTATTTATTTTTGTTTATAGTTTTGTTTTTAATACATTCGATATTATCATGATTTAAGAGGGATTCTTAAGGATTATTATATGCATCTTATTTTTTTGATGAAATGAAATATGTTTAAAACTTGTTGTTTAGTTAATATTTACAATGCATTTAATCAAATAAATGTTTGATATTAAAATATTTTTCACTAGTTAAAATAATAAACTATTTTAACAATGAAAACATACAACATTATCAATTAAAATAATAATGGAGGAAAAAATAGATGTTAAATCAAAATATGAAACGAATAATATTATTCATTACACTTTTATTCTTACTAATAGGAACAGTCACTGCAACACAAAACAATTCCCACACAGATAACAAACATTTATCCACCGCCCAGACGATAACACATAAAGACACCAATATCACACCAGTATCCAATAAAATAATTCAAAAAGAAAACACAATACAAGATACTAAAACAGAATCAAAGACAACAAAAACCCCTACAAAGATAACAATCAAAAAAATAAAAACAATAGAATACTCAGATCAAGCCTTGATAACAGGAAGCTACAAAACAATCAATGGAAAACCATTAAAAAACACAGTGATAACACTAAACATTAATGGCAAAAAATATAAGACAAAAACATACAGTTCAGGAAACTACTTCTACAAATACAAAGCAAACAAAGTAGGAACAAACACGATAATAGCAACATCCAGCGGAAACAATGAATACAAAGCAGCAACCACAAAAACAACATTTAAAGTAACTAAAAAAGGAACACGAATAAGATTGAATAACATTAATAGTACAGAATATAAGGATTATGCTATAATAACAGGAAAATTTGTTGATAATAAAGGAAAACCATTAAGTAGTGCCACTATAAAGTTGAAAATTAACAATATTAAATATGCTGCAAAAACAGATTCTGATGGAGTTTATACTTTTAAATATAAGACAAGCAAAGTTGGAACCAATACTATAACAGCATATTTTAGTGGAAACACTTACTACAAATATAATACCACTAAGAAAACATTTAAAGTAACCAAAAAAGCATTAATAATAGATGTATCAGGATATACTGATGATTATACTGCTTATAAATATATAAGTGGAGATATACATGGTTACGATTTTTATAATCCTGGTGTTCTACCAATAACTATAAACATTAACGGTAAAAAATACAATACAAAAACTGATAAAAATGGAATATTTAATTACCGATATAAAGTAGATAAAATTGGTTTAAACAATATAACTGTATCTTATTCTGGAAATTCAGTATACAGAAGTACAAGTTCTAAAACTTCATTTTATATTACCCCTGTAGATACAAGAATATCACTTACACCCGTATATTATCATGAAACTGTCAATGGTTATCGGATAATGAGAGGAGAGTTTACTGATGATTATGGAAATCCACTGAAAAATAGTCAATTAACTGTGAATCATGATGGGAAAATATCTAAAATACGAACAGATAATAATGGAAAATTTTCCTATAAATATAAAGGAAAAGAATATTATACAGATAGCTTAACAGTGTCTTTTGCTGGAAATGAGAAATACACTGGAACAACAACTACGACAAGTGGATATACATTCGAAACAGAACTACGTTTAGATAAAATCTATGGAGATCAAATCTTGGGTGAAGATGTTACTATTAGCGGATATATAAAAGATACTGATAGAGGTTATACTGCATATCAAACACCACTTACCATAACATTAAATGGTAAATCTTTCACTATAAAAACTAGTAGAGATTATTCCAAAGATGCATATTACAAATATACTTTCAAAGCAAATAAAGTAGGACTTAATACTTTAACAATATCATTTAAGGGAGACCGCCATTTTACTAAAGCCGTGAATAAAACAACATTCTACGTTTCTAAAAAACCTACATACATAAGTGTAACTGACACATCAAAGGCAAATAAAAAGTACACAAAAATAAAAGGAGTAGTGTTTGACTATAAAGGAAATATGATGAAAAATGTGCCTTTAACATTACAAATAGATGGAAAAAAATATACAACTAAAACAAATAACAAGGGCAGGTACACATATCTCTTTAAAAATAATAACTTTAAAAAACATTCAATGACTGTAATATTTGATGGAAATTCAAAATATGCCGGAAGTACTGAAAGAGTCATATTCAAAACACGTGAAAAAGAAGGAGAAATAGAAGTAGAAACCCCACTATCTAAAGTCACAGATACAGTAATATACTTTGGAACAACTGATACAGAATATTTTGGAACAGACAGAATACTCTCCTGGTACCAAGTATCAGATGGTTCTTATCCTGCTGGTGTATATGCTATGCAATATGGAAGAATAGATATGGTCGGTGCAGGCATGACCAACCAAATAACAAGCGTAAAATTCTACTTTAAAAACAAAAATAATAATAAAATAATAACAAGAACAGGATACAATACATATGAAGATAATAACGAACTGTATAGTACAGATCTCATTAATGGATACACACCATACAAAGTAGTTGTAAAATTCAGACAAAAAACACCACAAGAAATACGACAAAATATACCAAAATAAACTAGTAACAATAATTCAATAATAACAACATATAAACCTTAAACTCACCCCCCCCCCCCCCTCCATTCACCCTTTTTTTATCAAGAAAAGAATACTACAAAAAACAATTAATGAAGTTAAATACCTAATTAACTAACAGTACTCAATCAAAATATACAATCTACCGAATTTTTGTTAACAATAATTAAATTAAAAGTAATTTCGTATAATATAATCATCCATTAAATCCACCCCATATATACTACATAAGACTAATATTAAATTAATTTTATTTTACACCAGAAATACTATTTTAAATACAATAATACAATACAAATCATACCAAATAATCATATAAAAATATGAGAAAATAAAAAATTTGATTAAAATTAATCATTTACTATTTATATACCCTCAATCAGAAGTTAATGGAAATAAACTTCAATAAAACATTTTAAAAAAAAATAACAAGTTTTTTCAGGACATTCCAGTAATCTAACACCATACCCTATGCTCATTCTAATCCACATATCACCTCAAAAAAAAAGAATCCTCATTTTTATACTACCATCTACTTCTATGATTTTCAGGAAACATTGATACCTCTGACAAAGTAGTAATTATGAAAATTATATGATTTTCAGAAAACATTGATACTATTGACAAAGTAGTAATTGTAAAAATAAATATTTGGAGGAAAAATAATTTATGCCACAAATGACATTTTATACAGATGAAAAAACCTTAAACAAGTTAAATAACTGTGAAAATAAGAGTAAAGTAATAACTGAAGCAATAAAAATGTATTTTCTTAACAAAGAAGTATATGTGAAAAAAGAAGAGCAAATAGAAAAAAATATTAAAGAACTAAAAGCCAAATTGGAGAAGGAAAAGTCAGAACTAACCAGTGTAAGAAAGAAAATCCGGAATATTGAAAAGAAGAATAACAGTCGTCCAAAAGATTATATGAAAGCTGTTAGTACACTAAAAATTTTACCAGATGTTCGGAAAGAGGACATAAAATTCCAGGCAAAACGGTTAAACGTTAGTGTAAAACAACTAGAAAACTNGGTTATACGAGGATGGACATANTGGAGGAAATATTCAGAAAAGACAAGGAAAAAATTTTCTAGACTGGAGTTTTTTTACAACTCCCACATCTTTTCTAGAAAAAATTTTTTTTGATATTACCGACATACAATCTTTGTGACGTATTCCATTGACAAGCAACTAGAAAAAGTTAATACAAAATAAATATTAAATTAATACACTTAAGGGGATGAAAAAAATGAAGAAAAATTATGTAATAAAATAACTCAAGAAAATAAAAAACAAAATGAGTATAACCATCATACAATCTGCGTGACATATTATGAAGTGAAGATATTATCATAAAGAGTGAATATTCTGAATTATTGTATAATAACTTAAATAAATTAGTTTAAATGATTAAAACCCTATAAAATAAGATATGTATGATTAATATAGAATATATATGATAAAAGTTCCTATAAACCTTATAAATAGATATAATTAAATATTATTAGAAAATAAGCTATTATAATATATAATTATAAGAACATACATCATAAAAACAGGTTATACATTATACAAAAAAATAATTTGGAAAAATTCAATAGAACAGAGATAATATATGATTAAATTAACAAGTATTAATAATATAAAAGAATTATTATCCAAAAATATAATATAATACTCATAGACTACTAATTAATAGACACTTAATAATCAGAATAGCAGAAAACGTAGAATAATCTAGGATAAAACATAGTGGTGAAAAACAATAAGAAAAATTACATAAAAACTATCAAACATTAATAAAACCAGGAGTAAAAATTATTACAGGAGTATTATGTAAAACTAGCATTAAAACTCTGGAAAATATGGAATAAATGGATTTTTCAAAAAAAATATATGGATACAACTTCATCTCCTTACATAACCATTACACAGGAAAAAAATCTAATTTAAAGAATATATGAACATTAAAAAGAATAAATACATCATTGAATAATGATAAAATGGACCAATCCTTTAATATGTCTGAAAATGGTTTAATTTTAACTGAACCAAAGAATAAGCCGATTAATAATACTCAGACAATCACTAGCAAGATGCTAAGAAATCATCAAATTAACGTCAAATCGTGAAAGTATATACCCCAATGTTAATTCCAAATCGATTGGTTAATACAATGACGTAGGTGAAGGAATATACCGAAACAATAAACAGAAAAAGTATACCAAGAACAGTACTGAGGAAAATCTTCTAAGTCACGTTAACTAGAGAATAGTTTTTACATTTTAGTTTAATTAACATCGTATTATATAATAATCAATTTTTTATGTCCTGAATAAAAATTACTTCTAATTATAAATATGAACTATGTATTAAATAATACATAATTATTAATTAAATATTTTCCATAAACACTGTTTATGAAATAATCATTTATTAAATAAAGCACAACCAGTAACAAGAATATTAATAAAATAATTAAAATAAAAATAATAAAACATAACCCACCCTCAAAAAATATTTTTGTAACTCATACAAAAAAAATAAGACAATAAGAAACACGAAAAAATAAGTAGTACATACATTGAATATAGTTTTAGCTTAGATTTATAACTATGTATTAAAAACTTTAAAAATAAATTATGAAAGTAAGATTTTTAGAAAATATCATGATTTCATCAATATTATAAATTAATCTCTTACTCACTTTAACAACAATAGTATAATATACTCAATATTTTTTATTATATTTATATTATGAAATGATTTCAATAAAATTCTTCAATATAATAAAAATCATCTCCATCCCAACTTTCTTCAAAATCATCATGTTGAATATCTACATAAATTGATTTCCCAATAGGATTTCTATTAGTTTGTCTCATAATTTCTTGCCAATCAGATTCATCTAATTTAATTATAAAATTTTTTCCTTTAGGAATAAGAGTTCCAATATATCCAAAACCTGCATGGTTTACTAAATTTGGATAATCCTCTCTAACCATATTTTCTATAATAATAGTTTGATAACCTGTGTTTGAACTTTGACTTGATGAAGTTGATGTTGATGGATTTTTCGTTGAAGAATATCCTGAAGAGCTAGAATTTGATTTAACTTTTATATCAGAGGTACTATTTTCATGATCTGAAGATCCACCTCCACCAAAAATTACAAAGATTATTAACATGATACAACAACATGCACATACAAGTACTGCATCTTCTTCAGCCATATTTATCCCTCATATCGTTTAAAATTAATAATATTATAAATAATTCAATTTTGTTATTCAATAGAGTTTTTATAATAATTCATTAATATAATATATAATATATCTCCATAATACATTAATTTAACTTTTTAAAATAAAGTGTATGATTATTTGTTTATTGCTATTAAAATACTTATATTAATCTCATTAAATACTATATAATTCGACTATAATACATACATTTAATTATTAATTAAAACAAACTAACAATATCCATTAAGGAGAGATTGAAATGAATAAAAAGTATTTAATAATATTAATATCAATATTATTACTTGTTACTATTAGTTCAGTGAATGCATCTGAAAAAATTTCAGCTACACCTAACAATTACATTTATTATTATGGATATGATCAACCTGCTGCTGAAACACATTCATTTGCTATAGAAATAGATAGTACAGTATATTATATTAGTGATTCTGTAGCCCGTGACCTCGCATCATATAGTCCTAACTTCCGAGAAGCTTATGCTGAAGTGCAAGGTAAATCTGTTCCAGGTATACATGAAATGAAAAATGATGTAAATTTTGATTTCGAATACATGACAGGTACAGTAGGTTTAAATAATAATGCTAAAATTATAACAAAATTATATGATTCTAATGGTAAAGAAATTAATTAATTACTTTTTTTCTTATTTTTTTATAACAATGCTTAGATTTCTATTTTTAAAAAAAAATGTTAAAATGGCTCATTTTACACTTTAATATTCTAAAGTATTGAGTATCAAATAGAATATTCAATAATTTAAGAATAATTATTAATATACTAAAAAATTATTAGTATTAATTATCCAATATTTGATAATTAATATAATAAAAATGTTCTCTATGAAGTAAAAAGATTATTTTCTTAAGTCATAATAGTAAAGAAATTAAATATAGTCTAACTTTAAAATTATTGGACATAAATATATTACCCTCAATTAATTACATTATTAGATAATAATTAATAATTCAAAAACAATACCAAAAACATGAAAAATTAATATATAATTATTAAAATTTTTATTTATTAAAAATCAAACATTTAAATATAAATAATTAATAAAGGGTTTTGTGATAATATGAGTATACATTTAAAAAATGCTTCTATTGGATTTGGTTTAAGTATGGAACTTTTAAGTAAGATAGCAAGTACAGACATTACAATTCGTACTAAGGCCAACTATGATTATATTGATAAAATTTTAGAGGGTACAGTTGGATTTAAATCTAAAAATGATTTACATCAATTTCAAAACAATGGTATGATGTATTTTTTCCCTGATAATAATAATATATTACATGTTCGTTTTGTTGGTGAATATAATGAAAAAGATATACGTACCTTTGTAAACGGTATTAATTATGAATATAATAAGATAGCATATCATTCTAAAAATAATAATAATCAATCATTAAAAAGTCAAGAAGAAAAAAAAATAAAATTAGAGAAAAAAAGAATTCAAAAAATGGAAGAAGAAAGATTAAATATTGAAAAACAATTAAAACAAAAGAAAATGAAAGAATATAATGAATTTCAAAGAAAAAATAATACTCTCCAATCAGAAATTAAATTTGAAGAAGAAAAACTACAAAAAATAAATAATAGAATTAGTTCAGATTTTTTAGAAGAAAGTAAAAAATTAAAAGAGATTCAACGTGAAAAAGAATTATTAGAAAAAGAATTTTTAAAAGAAAATGAGTCTAAATCAAAAGAATTACTAGAAGAAGAAATAAAACTTAAAGAGAAAGAATTAGAACTTAAAGAAAAATATGAAAATAATAATTTTTATGATAATATTGACGACGATTTAATTGTTGTAGAAGATAATTCTAATAGTATTATAATATCATCTAATTTAACGGATAAAACAATTATTGATTCTGTTTTATCAGAAAGTTATTTGGGTTTTTCTTCTAGAAAAGAATTGGAAGAATTTCAAAATATTGGTAGTATAAAAATTAATAGAAATTCTGCAGGTACATATGATTTTATATTTGCAGGGGAATATGATGAATCTAGAGCAAAAAAATATGTTGAAGATATTACTGATGAATATGCATTAGAAATTCAAGAACGAACTTATCTTAAAGTTTTAGAAAAAATTAAAGAAAAAGATATGTCATTAGAATCTGAAATTATTGATAAAGAAAACTCTATTGTTCTAACAATTAATATTTAGGACATAACTGATTAATTTTAAGATTTTGATTAACTTTTGTTAATTTTATTTTCATACATAATTGAACTATATGAAAAAAAGTATTTGAAAAATCTATATTTTTATTATAAAAATTCATAATTTCCTATTTAAAAAAGAGGAATAATAATATAGAGGTTTTAATATGGGTGTTTTACATTTATTTCCTTGGGGTACTTTAAGTTATGATACAAAAGGTATTTATTCAAATACTCTTTTTAATGGTGGCCGAATTTTTTATGAGGAAATTATTGATTTAAGTTTTATGAAAGCTAATCTAGTTACTAATGGACATATTAGAGTAAAAACTAAAGAAAGATCATTCATATTATTTAATTTTTCTATAAAAAGGAACAAAGAAGCATTAAAAGCTTATAAAGAGATTACAAGTTTAAGAAAAAATAGAAGTAATACTAAAAATCAAAAAGATTCAGAAAATAAGCAACCAAATAATAAATTACAAAGACAAAATTATCAACAGGTAAATAAAGAAAAAGAAAAAATAATAGAAACTAAAGAAAATAAAATGAATAGAGATAATAAAATGGAAGAAGAAAGAATAAAATTAGAAAGACAACGTATAGAGGAAGAAAAAAGATTAAAAAAAGTTAAAGAAGAACAAAAACGTGAAGAAAAAGAATTAAATAAAATTAAACAAGAAAATTATAATAAAAAACTTTTAGAAAAGAAAAAAAAATTAAATGAAATTAAAATAAAAAGAGAGAAATTGGAAAGAGAAAAAAAAGCTGAAGAATCAATTAAAATTAAAAAAATTAGAGAAGAAAAGAAAAGATTAGAACGAGAAATATTAGAAGAAAAGAAAAAACAGGAAGAAAGTAAGAAAAAAGAACAGGAAAAAATAATTAAAGAAAAAGAAGAAAAAAAGAAAAAACAAATAGAAGAACTTGAAAAATTAGCCCCTATAAATTTAAATAGTGCTAACATAGATTTATTACAGAAAATTCCTGGAATTAATTTAGATGATATTGAAACAATTTTAAATTTAAGGCAATGTGGTATTTATATTAAATCATTTGCAGATTTAGAGGGTAAATTAAATTTAAATTATTTTGATATGAAAGATATTAAGAAATATGTTGTAATTGAAGAACCTAAATTAAATGTTAATAAAATAAATTTCAATGAAGCAGATTTAATTGATTTAGTTAAAATGGGTATTTCTGAAGAAATAGTGGCTAATATTATATTAGATCGTGAAAAAAATATTTATATTAACTCTTTTGATGATTTAAAAAATATATATTCACTATCTGATAAAAATATTAATAAAATACGTGAAGTTTCTTTTGTTTCTGAACATTTAAATATCAATTCTACAGAGGAACTAATTGATAGAAGTATTAATGAAAAATTTTATAATAATAATGAAAATAACAAGAAGAATATTTCTGTAGAGAATAAACAGTTAAATGATAAAATTGATATTAATAAAGCAAATTTAGAAGAATTAATTAATATTCCTTTTATTGATTCTGTAAAAGCAAATCATATTATTCAATTACGATATGAAAAAAAGTTTATCAAATCTTATAATGACTTAAAAGAATTATTTTCATTAAAAAATGAGGATATTAATGAAATTAGAAAAGTTACAAAAATTTCAAAAATTGAAACTGGTAATTATAAAAGAATGCTGGATTTTTAAAATAAATAGTCTTTAATTTGGTGAGATATATGTCTAAAAAATTAATAATTAAAATTAGAAAAGATGGTAGTATAGAAGCTGAAACTAAGGGAATTAAAGGAAAGAAATGTGAAGATTATATTAAAGTAATTGAAGAATTAACTGATTCTAAAGTTGTTAATAAAGAGCATACTTCAGAATACTATGAAAATGAAGAAAAATTATACAACAGTGAAACAAAGAAAATTATTAATTAAAATTGTGATATTATGAACAAATTTGATAAAGAATTATGTGATTTGTTACGGGCTAAATTTCCATTTATACATATTACTACTTATGAAGAAGATAGGTTAATAAATGAATTAGAACGAATAGTTACAACAGAAGAATTAATTAAAACTCCAAGAAAATTATATGTATGGAAACAATCAGAAGGATTTAGAAATTCTGATGGATTAATCGAAGAAAATACATTTGAAAAAACTAGTGCATTAAAATTCATAAAAGATAATGAAGATTCTTCACTTTTCGTTTTATTAGATTTTCATGTATTTTGTGAAAAATGTAATGGTGGGGTTGATAATGGTATAATTCGCTTATTAAAGGATTTAATGCCTAACTTAAAAGGATCATACAATCCTAAGAATGTGATATTTGTTTCACCTACATTTGATGAACCTGATGATTTGAAAAAAGATGTCACTGTAATGGATTTTGAATTACCAGGTGAGGAAGAAATAAGTGAATTATTAGATGAAATGATTTATTCCAACTCTGAAAATGGTCTGAAATTAGAATTAAATGATAAGGAAAAAGAATCGATTATTAAAGCTGCTGTTGGTTTAACACTACAAGAAGCTGAAAATGCATTTGCTAAAGCTATGGTTAATGATGGATGTTTGAATGCAAATGACATAGATTTAATTATTAAAGAAAAAAGTCAAATAATTAAAAAGAACAATCTCTTGGAATATATTGATTCAACTGTAAATATTAATGATGTTGGAGGATTGGAAAACCTTAAAAAATGGTTAAAAAAACGTGACAAATCATGGTCTTCCAATGCAAAAAAATATTGTTTACCTGCTCCTAAAGGAGTATTGTTAACTGGTGTTCCTGGTTGTGGAAAAAGTTTAGTTGCTAAAAGTATTTCTTCTATGTGGCATCTACCTCTCCTAAGATTTGATGTTTCAAAAGTATTTAATATGTATGTGGGTAATAGTGAATCCAATATGAGGGAAGCTATAAAAACAGCAGAAGCTATTGCACCATGTATCTTATGGATTGATGAAATTGAAAAAGGTTTCAGTGGTCTGGGTAATGGTGGAGATAGTGGTACTAGTAGTCGTATTTTTGGAACATTTCTTAGTTGGATGCAAGAAAAAACCAAACCTGTATTTGTAGTAGCTACTGCAAATAACATTAATGGATTACCATCTGAAATGATGCGTAAGGGTCGTTTTGATGAGATTTTTTTCATAGATTTGCCAACATTTAATGAAAGAAAACAAATTTTTAAAGTACATTTAGAATCCCGATTAACTGATCCAGATGTAGTTGGAGAATTTAATATAAACGATGAAACATTAAACAATTTATCAAGTTTAACTGAAGGTTTTGGTGGTGCTGAAATAGAACAAATAGTTATTATGGGATTATTTGATGCTTTTGCTGAAGATCGTAGCATTACTATGCAAGATTTTGAGAATGCTATTAGAAATACTGTGCCTCTTAGTGTTACCCAAAAAGAACAAATAATTGCTATAAGAAATTGGGCAAATATTAGAGCTGTTGCTGCTACAGCACATGAAGATATGAAGGAGTATAATTTAGAATCCAAACCATCTGATGATGATTTTAAACCACCTGAAGATACATTAGACATAAATAATAATAGAGGTGGAAGAACCTTAGATTTTTAAAAAAAAAATATTGTTATAATATAATCCTTTATTTTTTTCTTTTTGATTAATTAAAGATCAACAACTCTTTGTTTAACTACTTTAATTTCTGATATAACAACTTTATCTTGTATTTGGTTAATTTGATTAGTACTAAGATTTATTTTTTTAGATAAGTCCTCAAATGACTTTATATATTTTCCTTCATTTCGTAGTTCAATAATTTTTTTTGCCTGAATTAAGTTTATAGTTGGTAATTTATTTAATTCCTCTATACTAGCTTTGTTAATATCAATTTTTTCAATGCTTTCCATTGAATCTTGTTTATCCTCTTTTTGTTGAATAGATTTCTCAAATGAATCATTTGTTTCAGTATCTTTGTGTATTGTTTGTTGAAAAGATTCATTCAAGTCCATGCTTTTTTTGTAAATTTTTTCTGTATTTTCTTTTATTGTTTGATTCTGGATTTGAGAAATAAAGCTAACTTCTTTAATTTTTAATATATTTACATCAGATAAATTATATTTTGTTTTTAATTCTTCATATGAAGATATATAATTACCTTTACTTCTATTTAGTACAATTTTTGCAATTACATCCTCTGATAATCCTATTTTAGCTAAATTTATCATATCTGCTTTGTTAATATCTATTTTTTCTGCTTTTTTAGGTTCAGGTATTTGAATAATTATTTTATTCTTTAAATTATTAATTTCAGATTCTTTTAAATTTAATTTTATCTGTAAATCTTCAAATGATTCAATAAATATATTTGATTCCCTTAATTCTAGTATTGTATTAACTTTATAAGGATTCATATAAGAAATTTGATTTAATATTTCTTCATTTGCTGTGTTAATATTAATTTTATCAATATTTTTATTATTTGTTAACTCAAAATAATTAATATTTAAATCCTGTTTTAATTTATTTAAATCATTATATGATTCAAATTTAGTTCCTGAATCTCTTAAATTTATAATTTTATTAACTTCTGTTATTGTTAAACCATTTATTTTAATTAATTGATTTTTGGTTGCAGTGTTAATATCAATATCAGATAATTGAATATAATTATTATCTTTTGATTTTTTGGATTTATTAGTTAGTACGGTAAAATTTTTAGTTTTTTGATTATTTGTATGTGTATTCTTGTTATTTTGAGTTAATAAACTGAAATTCTTCCTAGGTTTATTATTTTTATGATTATTTAAGTCATTTAGACTAGTAGAATTAGTTCTTTCATATTTAAAAATAGGTAGTTCTTTTCCACATATATTACAAAATTTATCTTCAATATTTATTTTTGTATTACAATGCGGACAATATTTATAATTAATCTCAGAAAACATAATGTCACAAATAATTCGCTATAATAATAGTTTATCATTAATTACATTAATAGTATTCTAATTATAGAATATTTTAACTTTATAAATAATTATAATTAAAACTTTAGTTATAAATAATTATATCCAAATATTTAAATGAAACAAAATTGATAATGGAGTTAACTATATGGAAATCATAGATATTTTACTATACAAAACTGATAATTCCACAAGACAAAAAAGAATGTCAAAAACAAAATTAATTACATTAATAGTTTTTGTTATATCATTCATATTGTTTATTATTATGTACTTGACTACTCCTATACTAAATTTTGGAATAGGTGTGTCATTAATTGCATCATTTGTTCTTGCTTTAAGTATGGCTCTACCCACATATATACTGGGATGGGGATTAGGAAGAATATTAAACTCAGAAAAACCACTAATTAATCTAAATATTGACCAACAAATGAATAACCAAGGATATAATCAACAAAATTATAACCCAAACTATAATCAAGAAAACTTCCAACAAAACAATCAAATGAACAACAATAAGTACACACAAAACTATGCACAAGAATTTAAAAATGCTATTGACGAAAATAACCAAGATCGTGCAGAAAATATTTTAAATCAATGGAACAATGATGATGCAAATTATTTATATGCAAAAATAATTTATTATGGAATGCCACCAACTGATATCCACATTAACGAATTGTACAATTGGCTAGAAAAAGCAGATAACATCCAAGCTATTGATGGACAACTAAGAGAATGGTATAGATCATCAGCACAACAAGTAATAGAAATGCAAGAATAAAAAAAAGTAATCTATTACTTTAACAACTTCTTTTTTAAAATAAATGAATTTAATAAAAAATAATTATAAAAAACATTATTTAATTTTATTAATTATTTTCTTCCAATTGAATTCAAAATTTCCTTAAATAAACTAGCATTCTTTTTAAGTAATATCATTTAGTTCATGAATATGTTTCCATTGCATAGGATAAATATAATCTTCTTTTTCACAAATACCAAAATTATAATTACCATTATCTAATGATGTAAGTCTAATATAAATAGTAAACATGCTTATATTTCATTGACAATAAATTCGAATACTAAAAGTGTCACATCACAGATTTATATACCAGATAATAAGGATTTATTTGATTATTTATATGAACAGAAAGAAGAAATAGAAAAAGAAATGAGTTGTTCATTTAAATACCAAACTAAATAAACTTAATATTTAATATAACATATGTAAAAACGAGTATATAAAAATTAACTAAATAATACTGTTAAATTAATAAAAAAAGAAATTTACTATTAATAATTGAATTTTTATCCGAAATAAAAATTTTGTCAGATACTCATATAAAAAAAAATGTAAAAAAAATAGTAAAATAATTTAAGTTTTAAGGATTATGATTTCAAAATTTATTAATTACCACCTTGTATTTTGTTCATATCTTGCATTATATAAATCCATTGCAATAATAAACATTACAACATATAATGAATTATGTGAATCAGTTATATTCAATTCATAAGTATCTGTGCCAGATAAATATTTTTTACTGATTTTTGCAATCAAATTTTTATTTTTTTTATCAGTTATTGTAAATTCACAATTATTATATCCACATTCAACATTCCAGTCTTTAAAATCAATTTCAGCTCCCGGAGTAAAAATACCAATTGTTCTACGGATAGAACCTAATCTTCTTCCATTTTCATAAACATCAAAAGCTGGGGTTTGAGATATAGTACGTTCCTCAATTTTTCCTATTTCTTTATTAAAGTTATTAATGATTTTTAATTTTGCATCACCAAATGATAAAGATCGATAACCATCTACTTTATAAGCAATTTTTCCATTTTCATAATATATCTCATAAATTCCTGACCAATGAATAACATTTTGTTTAAATAGTAACTTAACTCCCTTTTTTTCAGGAGAATATAAATTAAAATTATTATAGTAATCTTCGGGTTTACAGTTATATGTTGTTTTATGATTTGTGGATGTACATGTGTTATGTGAATTGTGTTGGTATTTTCTAGTTTTTGTAGAGGTAGTGTATTTTATATTTTTATGATTCTTTTGACTAGTATTCGTAGTTTTTTGATTGAAATTTTCTTTTTTGGAATTTGAGTTGCTGTTTGTAGTTTCAACTTTTTTATTGTTTGAATCTTCATAAAAAAATAGTACATATATTAATAATAATAGTACTAGTAATAATTTATAATCACCTGCAATATAAAATATAAAAATTGATAGTACAAGTTTTATCCAATCTTCAGTTTTCCATTCTCTATCTGAAGAGGATAAAATACTAAATATAAGTAATACATAAAATATTAAAGCAGCAATATCTATGATTAAATTTATTATATTATACATAGTATCTCCTTATATTATTTTTAGAAAATATGGATAGAAATCAATTTATAGTTTAACTAGTCTATAAATATTAATATATATTTTATTAATATGGTTTATTATAATATCCTATAATTATACTATTTAACTCTTTTTTAATGTGCTATTTTAATAATGAATATATAAATATTCAGTCATCCAACAAAAAAATATAGAATTAAAAATAATTATTTTTTATATAATAAAAATGTTAAATATATTTATTGCAAAATAACATATAAATAAAGAAATTAAATAAATTTTATTTAAGATTAAATTATATATTGTATTAATTTAATAATTTTTATGTTGAATATTTTATCATAGAATTAATTACTTTATTCACTGGGTTATGTTCATTCTCTATGTACCAAATATTATTGTTAGTTAAACAACTTATTGAGTATTTTTTATTTCCCTGTTCTAAAATATAATTATATACAAAACTATCTCCAGAATTGTACTTGTATTTTTCTTCTTTAACATTTTTATTATTAATTAGGACATTATCACTATCTTGAAGTATAAATCCCTGATTTTGTAATTCATCACTAATTATTTTGGGATTTCGTTGATCTTCACGGTTTATTACAATCATATAAAAGTATGTTCCATCTTCAGTATATAAATCAAGTCGTGATTCATTTTGAAATTTAATAGTAAATTCTGATGATACGCGAACATCCTCTAAATTAATCGGTTTGGATGTATCTCCAACAAATAGCCCTATAATCAATAATATTACTAATAATCCTATTAATCCCAAACACATATGTTTTGTATTTCTTTTAGAATTTTGTTGAACGTTTTCTTTTGGATTAGATTGTTGATTATCATTAATTAGAATAAAATTTACATCTGATTTAGTTAGTGAATTTCCACACTTTGAACAGAATTTTGAATCATCAGTATTAATTTCATTGCATTTTAAACATTTAATCATTAAAAAAACTCCCCTTTTTCATATGAAATAAAAAATAATATTTGGCTCTGTAGAAAACCTATATTTTTTACACATTTAGTAAAAATTTTCTGATTATAATATCTTATTTTTTTTAAAATCGAGTAATACTTACATTAAATATATTTCTTACAATAATTGCAAGTGTAAAATAAAATTTACAGAATAATAATTAATTAAAAAGTAATACAAGAAAGAATAAATATTTATATTAAAAATAGAATTGATATTAATATGCAATCCGAAAATATCTATTCTATAAAAAACTATTTGAATTCTCGACAACTTAAACTTTTCGATTTTGGTTTATCAAGACATAATACTCATTCTTTACTACAATTATCACAAATTGAAAAAGTAGATTTAACTGGTAATATGATGTTAGATTTTATTTTAACAGCATATAATTATGCTAAAATAACATTTAAAAGGTATTCTTCCTTTTATTCTAAACAAAAATATACTCAACCACAATTATTTGCAATTTTAGCATACAAAACATACAATAAATACGATTACAGAAATACAACAGAAAATTTAAAGATATCCACGAAATTACAAAAGGCTTTGAAACTTAAAACAATACCACATTACACAACTATCCAAAAATTCTTTAAAAAATTATCAGTTAAAAAATTAAACGAAATAAACACATTACTTTTACAACATTTTCCCGTATCTGAATGTTATTTTAGTTTAGATGGAACAGGGTTCACCAATTCTTATTCTGACTTATATTACAATAACAGAACTAAAAAAACACGCCGTAGCTACATCAAAAACCACATAACAGTAGACTCAGAATACATGTTAATACGACACCACAACGCTACAAAAGGACCAAAATATGATACAAACTTTGCAATAAGTGCAATACGAGCAATAAGATGTTATAAACCAACGTACATATTAGCAGATAAAGCGTATGATACAGAAATAATTAAACAAACAATTACTGAAGAAACAACAGCATTACCACAAATACCAGTAAAAACAAGACAAAAAAATGGAACATACAGAACTAAATGCAGAGCAATATTCAGATCACAAGTATACCGATTCAGAAATCAAGTAGAAGGGGTAAATAGTGTAGAAAAAAGAAAATTTAGTGGAATAAATAATAGTAGAAGCACTAATTTACAAATAAAAGAAACAAAAATCAAAAATGTGTTCTATACTATTTACAGATCTATTCAGATTGTACAAAAATAGGGATTTCTACAAAGCCTAATATTTTTATAAGTTTACTTATTTGATATTTTTTCACTGAATTATTAATGAACTATTTCATATTATTAATAATTTTATGCACTGGATTTGAAGAATCATCTATATTCCATTCATATTCCGGATTTATATTTACCATAAACCAAATAGTACTATCTCTAGTATCAACATAATAACCATAAATAACTGAACCAGTATCTTGTGGTTTTGCAGTATATTCCATTACTTCAAAATTTTCCACTTCAATTATTCTATAATCTTCAACTCCCAATGAATATTCTGCAATATCTAACTTTTTTTCATTGGATAATAATTCGGATTCATCCATAATAATTATACAATAAGGTCTATTAAAAATATTTACGGACCCATCATTTCCATAGGATATTTCATACTCATTTGGAATTTCTACTATAGAACCCTCATTAAGGTTTACATTTATTGCAGAACATGTACCTAATAATGATAAGAACAATAAAGATAAACATAAAATATAACTCTTTTTCATAAAATCATCTCAATAATTTTTAAATCCACATAAGTCTATTTTAATATTAAGTATTTAACATTTAAATATTAAATTTAAAAAGTAACTTTTTTTAAGACTTATTAGTACGATTATATTTTAATATTACTTAAACTTTCTCTGAAAAAGTAAAATTAATAATATATCATTTACTACTTTAAATTATAAATGCACTATTTTTTCTTAATTTTACATAAAATAAGTTTAAATATAAAATATTTTTTAGAATAATTATATTTAAACGATATTTAAATATGAAATAAAATAAAAGAAAAAAGATTTAAAATATTTAATTATTGTTTATTTCTTCATAAAATTTAACAAACTTATTTAAATATACCTTTTTTAAATAAGTTCATTACCATTAGAATCATATATATTTGTAATTACTTTAGCATCACGGTTAAATCCTACTTGTTGACCAGAAATATATTCAAAATCAAAATATTTATCATTTTCAAATTGATGGTTACCTCGGATATTTTTACCATTTACTTCATTATATATCTCTCTGAAGTTTGAACTATATAATGCTAGTTTGTTAGCTATAGTATCACTAATATAATATACATTACTATCAACTTCTATTGCAAATGAATGTGTTTCAGCAGCAGGTTGATCATAACCATAATAAGTAAAGTAATCATTTGGTGTAGCTGATATTTTTTCCGATGCATTAACACTAGAAATAGAAAATAGTACTAAAAATGATACTAAAATTATCAAATATTTTTTATTCATAGTTAACCACCACAATTTTTATAAAAATAGTTTGTTTTAATAAATAATTAAACTTTTCTAAAAATATATAATTTAATTTCATTTTTATTTTTTTAAATTTCATAATATTGATTATTAGATAAATATATAATTAATTATAGACAAACTTTATTTAAATAATTATTTTTAATATATTTAATAATAAAATAAAGGAGGGAACTATTTGGCTGATGAAGATGCAATATGTGTGGGTGCATGCTGTTGTATTCTGTTAATTATAGTTGTAATTATAGGTGGAGGTGGTTCTTCAGACCATGAAAATAGTACATCTGATATCCAAGTTAAATCAGAATCTACTTCTTCAAATTACCTATCAACAAGAAATCCATCAACTTCAAGTTCAATTACTAAAAACTCAAATACGGGTTATCAAAAAATTGTTATAGAAAATATGGTTCTTGAAAATAATCAAAATATAGCAAACCGTGTAGGTTTCGGATATATTGGAACTTTGATTCCAAAAGGTAAAAATTATATAATTAAATTAGATGAATATGATTGGAGAGAAATTATGCGACAAACTAATGGAAATCCAATCGGAAAAACAATATATGCCGATATAGAACATGATGATTTCGAAGAAAAATGGGATGGAGATGATTTTTATTATATTGAAGATTTTTATTAAAAAAAATAAATCACTGATTTTCATATAATTAAAAATATAAATGAATATTAATATAAATTCCTATTTTTCTAAGGGTATTTTCCATTTTTCTGATTCTTTTTAATATTCATTATTTTCTGATTTTATGTCCTATTTATGATTAATTTAACTTTATATTCTTTAAAACAAGTCTATTTTTTTCATGTTATTATCTGGTTTTAAATACTTTTAATTAAAATTTACGATTAACTATTAGGAAATATAGGATATTATTGATTTATTTTTCTTTATTTAGTTTGTATTCTATTATAATTATTTATTTTTTTTATAATAATTGTTTTTATTGGTTTTTTTCTGGGATTTATTTTTAGTGTAATTTTCATGCTGAAGCTTTTTTTTGTTTATATCATTCAAATGAGGAAATAATTGTATAAATTTAATTAGTTATTGATATTTTTAATTATTTAAGCTTATTTTAGTTTTATTAAGTTTGTTTTTACTTATTTTTTAATATGATTAGTTATTTATAGTTTATTTTATATATTGTTATTATATATTCTCTTATTATAAAAATTATGTATTGGTTGTTTTTTATTAGAGTTTTTCATGGCTTTTATGTCTTTTTATAATGGGTTGATAAATATAATTAATAGTATAAGGATTGTTTATTATGGCTATTATGGATGTAAAAGGGTTTAATTATGATATAATTAAAGATAAATTGAAACAGTATGGTAAAGATGCTTATAAGTTGATAACTTATATTGATTATTTAAATGATGAGTGTATTCGTGATTTAATTTTTGAATTAAATAGTAAATTTAATTCCAAGGTTGGAAATAGGGCTTATCCCTAGAGAGATTATATTAATTATCTTTATGTACTGTTTTAGTATTGGATTGTATAAAATTTCGGATATTGCTCGTGAATGTCGTACTAATAATATTTTAAGGGTGGCTACTGGCACTATCTAATATTCAGGGGGATGAATTTTTCTTATTTTCTTAAAATTTTTAATAGAATAAATTAGTTTTATTTTTTGTTGATTAAATGAGTGTTGTTATTTAATTAAAAGTAGTTATGTTCTTATATATTTATTTAAATTGGTGATTATTTGTTTTATTTTTTGTACTGTTTTATATGTACTGTTTTAGTTAATATTTGGTATTTATCAACTTGGTTATTTGTATGGATTTTGTTCTGTTTTGTATTCTTAATTTTAAGTTCATATAAGTCTATAAATAGTGGTAAGAGTAATATATATTATTATGAAGTCGAATAAAACTCTTACCAATAATATATTAGATTTAACTTGTCTTAAAGATATCGTTTCTGGTGATAATGATGAAATTATTTTTCCTGATTGTTTATCTCCTGATTTTTTATTAATCTTTAAAATGATGGGTTTACTTGATTTTAAGGTTACTTATGTTCTTACTGAGGAAGTATGTAGTGAATGTGGTTGTAAATTACATTCTAATGGTTATCATACTCGTAAACCTAATGGTATAAATGTTAGTGTTAAGGATTATTCTTGTCCAGAATGTGGTAATCGTATTGTAACTAATTTTAATGAATTTATTGATAATTATTCTGTTTATACTTCTACTGTTAAAGAGTGGGGTGTTAAATTATCAGAGATTGGTGAAGAATCATATGACAAGAAGTCTGAATTGTTTGAAGCACTTTTTGATATACATTTACCTAAATCTACGGTTTTTTATCATGAAAAGAATACTGCAGATTCATACCTTGAAGAAAAAGAAAAACAAGTAGAACATCAAGTAGAAACAGAAAATCTTAAAGATAGTGGCACATATCACTATGATGAGCAATTTCCATCTCAAAATGGAGAATATATGTCACGGTTAATGATTATTGATGCAAATACCCAATATCCTTATGAAGATTTTCTGGAATATGCAACACTATTTGACACCGAAATTATTGAAAAATATTTCCACCAAATACTGGACGATATACCACATGAAATAATGATAACCGAAGGATATTCAGCTTATCCTACTATAATAGAAGAATTTAAGATGATACAACAAAGATGCGTGTTCCACATGATGTACAACGTAGGAATGGAAGTATACCCAGTTATCCGAAGAATCAAACGTAAAAACAAGACTAAATACCATAAATTAGAAGAAATCAACGAAAAAATACATAAAAAACTAGAAAAATACAAACCACACATGGGACCAATAACAGATAAAAAACAGAAAAAACTACACGATGACATCAAAAAACTAGAAAAAGAAATCAAAAACATAAAAAAACAAATAAAACACAACAAAAAACAAATCAAAGAACTAAACAACTGCCTTGAAAGAATATCCAATATATTCAAAGCAGAAAACATAAAACTAGCAAAAGGACGCCTATCACACTTAACCAACAATATACAGTTTTTACCTGATTCAGTAGCAACTAGCGTTAAAAGAATTAAAAATAACTTCAACGAACTAACACAATACCTAAACAACGAAGTAATACCAAAAACTAACAATATGATAGAATTATACTTCAAAACAACATTACCCCGTCAACTAAAAAGACGATACAGAACAATACGGGGACTAAAAATAAAACTAAAAAGTGCAAGAATACGATGGATCCACAGAAACGTACTACAAAACAAAAAACCCATCAACAACTTCTTCAAAAACAATCCCAAAAAACCAACATCCCCATAGATTCTGAACAGTGCCGTGGTTCACCTCATAATACAAAAATGGTACCATTAATACTAAAAGAATTAAAAAGAAGAAAATTAATCAGTACTGGAGATAAAATACTATTTGATAGAGGTTATTACTCATATTACAATTACTAAATAGCATTAAAAACCTATAAAATAATACCATTGATTCTAGTTAAAGGAAAGCCCAACATGAAAAAAATGAATTCAATATTAAGTTATCCATTAGACTATTTTTACAATAAAAGAAATACAAATAAATTAAAAAGAGAATATAAAAAGTTAGTGAACGAATTAATGGCTAATTTACCAAATAGAAAAGTAATAAAGTATAAACGTAGCATAATTGAAGATTATTTCAAATTCATCAAAGAAGGATTAGGTTTTAAACATTTACACAAATATACATTTGAATCCATGCATAAAGCCACTTCATTAATTGTACTATTATCTGGCCTAATCATACATTACTGTGTTGATACAAAAAACGACTTCCAAATGCTTTCTGAAAGTAAATATTTCTAGAACCCTAAACCTTTATAATGTATAATTTTCAATTTTTATTAGTGTTTGGTTTTTACGATTCATAATAGTTATAGTACATAATTTATGAAAACTAATAATAAAACGTTCTTAAAATACGATCATTATTTCTTTTCTCATTAAAGATAATGATTTGTTAGGATTATTGTAAAATTAGATTAAATTGATAATAAAGAATATAATATAGTTTTTTTAGTGGGATACATAGATATTTTAAAATTCAACACACCTAATTAAAAAGTTGAAAATAATATTATACTTCCTAAAAATCTGACTTTTTTCAAAGACTGAGTAATATATTGTTAACAATTGATTTATATATTAGAAATGATTAAAATTGATGAATTATCTTATTATAGAAAAGTTGTTAATTCATAATAATAAAGAAAGAAAATTATTGCAGTATATCTTCAAATTTTTTTTTGAATCAGGTTATTTAATAATTTAATATGTAATCACATATAGTAATACTTATATATTATTAAGTATTAATTTTATAATGTGTTATTAAAATTATTGATTTTATGGAAAATATTTATGTATTAAAGTATTTTATTATACTATGTGTATACTATTGTAGTCTATTTTAAATTGATTATATGTTTAAAATCTAGTTTCCATACTATTGTAGTCTATTTATATTGTATTTGTTTTTGTTTGTGTATAAATTTTTTGAAGTGGAATCTATATTTTTAATATCTATAAAATAGATATCTTTATATAGTGATTTTAATAAATTTGTATTTAAGAAAATATTTTCCATGAAAAATATTAGAGGTGTATTTATGAGATTGTTAATTAAGTTTAATCCGTTGTGTAATGAAGATTACTTTATAATAGGTAAATATGATATTCAAGGGTTTATCTATTCTTTGATTAAGGATACAGAGTTTGGTGATTATCATGACCTTAAAGGGTTTAAATTTTTCACATTTTCTAATATATTTCCTCTTGGCGATTTTAAGTTAGGTGAAAAGAAGCAGTTGATTATTTCTTCACCGAGTAGTGCTTTTATTAAATTGTTATATCATATTATTTCAGGTATGGAAGTATTTCGGTTGAATAAGTTTTTTATGGAAATTGTTTCTGTCAATATATTAAAAAATAGTAAAATGAAACGGCAAATTATTTCAGGAACTCCTATAGTCTTATATGAGAATAATCTTGATAACAGATATTACTCTTTTAAGTCAAATATGGATTTTAATTTCTTTTTTGATCGTTTAAGTGATAATGCTGTTAAAAAGTTTAATGCATATTATGATGATGAATTTGTATTAAATGATAGTTTATTTTCTTCTTTTGAGTTTAATCGAGAAGTTTCTGTTAGGATGCAGATTCATCATAATAAGTTTATAATTATAGGTAGTTTATGGAATTTATTTGAAGTTGAAATAAACCAAGAGAATAGGAAATTTTATAATTTCTTGTTTGATTGTGGTCTTGGTGAGAAAAATTCATTAGGATTTGGTTTTGTTAACAATAGGAGGTGAAATTTGTGTTGAATAGTATGTATGAAATTGGTAAATATTGGATTGAAAAGGACAATATTGATAAGATTAGTGTTCTTTTAGATTCTAACGATTTGAAAAAATATTCTAAATCAGTGCTTTTTGTTGATTTAATTAAAGAAAATGAGAATATTCGCTTTGATAAAGTTTCTTTAGAATCTTTTGATGAAGATAAGTCTTATAATTATTTTTATAAAAAGGGTTCTTCCAGGGGTACTAATATTACTCCTACTGCTTTAATCACAGAAGTTGAAAAGACATTTAATAATAAGTTTATTAAGTGGTTTAATGATTATCAGGAAGATTCTTTAATTGAGAATGTTTATAATGAATTGGTTGATAATAGTGATTTTATATTATCTGAAGTTAATAGAATTTATTCTTCTTTGGAAACTGAAAATAAACGTAATGTTATATTAACTATACGTTTCATTGTGGATGATGAGTATTCTTATATTAATGAGTATGATATATTTAAAGAAATATTGTTTTCTAAGGCTACTGATAAGTACTATAAATTAGGTTCTAAGAAGAGTATTGGTGTGTCTAAATGTTATCTTTGTGATGAAGAAAAAGAGGTTTATGGACTTGTTCCTAGTGCTATTAAATTAACTTTTGGTACTGGAGATAAACCAGGTAATGTTCCTGAGTTTAATGTTCAAAATCAATGGAAACAATCCAGCATTTGTTCTGATTGTGCTTTAACGTTAGAAGCTGGAAAGAAGTATGTTGATAAATATTTGAAATTTAGTGAGTATAGACTTAATTATTATATTATTCCTAAAATATTTTTTAATCAGAAAGAAGTTTTCAGCGAATTAGATTATAGTTTTAGAGAATATGAGACTAAACGTCATAGTGAAGATTTAGTTAGTGAGGAAGATGATTTCCAGGACATTATTAAAGATTTAGATGATTATGTTGAGTTTAAATACTTGTATTTTGAATCTTCAAATAATTCATTCAATATTTTAGGTTATGTTGAAAGTGTTCTTCCATCATGGCTCAGAGAGTTATATGATCAACAAGAGTTTGTTAAAAAATTACCAATTTTTAGTGAGTATGCTTTAAAAGAGAATCTTGGTGAAAAAGTTGTATCCAATAATTTTATTGATTATCTTTCTGATAACTCAAAGTTTGGATTTAATAAGAATAATTGGTATTTAGCATTGTTGAGAGATTTTTTCCCATATGATACTGCAAATAAGTATTATCTTGATTTAGTTGTTAGCATTATGGGACAACAACATATTAATTATGATTTTTTATTATCCAAGATGATGCATCTGATTAGAAGTAATTGGCGTAACTATGACACTCAAAATTTTTCTATGAAAATTAATGTTTATAAATCATTAATGCTGTTATTACTGTTTGACAAATTAGAGTTATTTTATGGAGATGAGAAAATGTCATTAGATAATATAGATAGTGAAAATATTTTAGATATGATAAATAATCCTAGTAAGAAGGCTTGTTTCTTATTAGGTGTTTTAACAAAGAAGGTTACTAATATTCAGTATAATGAAATTAGTTCTACTCCTTTTATTAAAAAGTTATGGGAGTTAAATTTAAATTATGAACGTGTCCAGAAAGTTTATACTATGGCTGTGAATAAACTCAGAGAATATGATAAAGCTTATCCAAGTATTGAAGAAGAATTAACATATAATTTATTAAAATCTGAGGATAATTGGAAGTTAAATAAAGATGAAACAAGTTATTATTTTGTTTTAGGTTTTACTATTGGAAATAAAATACAATTAAATAAAAAAGAGGTTGATGCAAATGAATAGAAGTGAATTATTATTTTTATATGATTTAAATGATGCAAACCCTAATGGTGATCCATTAGATGAGAACAAACCAAGAATTGATGAAGAAACTGAAACAAATATTGTTACTGATGTACGATTAAAAAGAACTATTCGTGATTATATTGATCAAAAATACGATGATGACATATTTGTTAAAGAAAAAGCATCCAGTTCTGGTGAAGGAATTCAAGATGCAAAAATGAGAGCAATGGATTATTTATCAAAAAATGAATATGATTCTATGGAATTAGCAAAAAATGAATTAAGTAAAAATTTATTATCTACTTCCATTGATGTTCGTTTATTTGGAGCTACTATACCATTAGAACTTAAAATCAAAGGAAAAACAAAAAAACAAACAAGTTCCTTAGTATATACAGGACCAGTACAATTTAGAATGGGTCGATCATTACATAAAGTTGAATTAACCCATATTAAAGGTACGGGGGCATTTGCATCAGGTGATAACAAATCACAGAAAACTTTCCGTGAAGAATATGTTTTACCGTATTCTTTAATTGCTTTTTATGGTGTGATTAATGAGGTTGCTGCAGAGGATACTCATTTAAAAGAGGAAGATGTTGATAAATTGTTAGATGCTATGTGGAATGGTACTAAGAATTTAATTACACGTTCTAAATTCGGTCAAACTCCTAGATTATTATTACAAATCGAATATTCTGAGGATTATTATTTCATTGGAGATCTAAATAATAAGATAAGTATTACTCATGAATTGGATAATGATAAGGAAATCAGAAAAATAGCTGATGTTAAAATAGATGTAAAAAATTTATTAGATAATTTAGAGAAATCTAAGGATAAAATTAACAAGATTTATTATAAGATTGATGAAAATGTATCCTTTGATGATAATGATAATAGTTCATTAGTTGATAAGATTAAATCTTATGGTATTGATGTTGAAGAACTTAGTTTATGAGGGATTTTTTTATGACAAAAGATGTAGTGGTTTTTGATGTGTGGGGTGATTATGCATATTTTAGAAGAGGTTACACTACTACTTCCACTATTTCATATCCATTCCCTAGTCGAACTACAATTGCTGGATTTATTGCGGGAATATTAGGTTATCCTCGTGATAGTTATCATGAATTATTTAATGAAGAAAATAGTAAGATTGGTATTAAAATTGTTAATCCTATTAAGAAAACTAGATTAAATTTAAATTATGTTAATACAAAAGAAAGTATGCATTTATTTAAAATTAAATCTAATGGTAAAAGAACACAAGTGCCTGCTGAATTTTTAAAAGATGTGAAGTATAGGTTATATGTTAGTTTAGATGATAAGGAATTAATGAATAAATTATATTCATTCATAAGGAATCATAAAAGTGTTTATACTCCATATCTTGGAATTACTGAATGTTTATGTAATTTTGAGGTAGTTGGTGATGGACTTTACAATGTTGAAGAGATTGTTGGAGAGAATGTTCAAATTGATTCTGTTCTTGTCAAGAATAATGTTAATATTCATATTGAGCATGATAAAAAATATGGTGTTGTGAAATCTCCAGGATTTATGAATAATGATCGTTCCGTTAAGTTATTTATTGAATACTTTTATGAAAGTAATGCTAAATCTATTCTTGTAGATTCTTGTACATATTATAAGATTGGTGATGATAATGTCATGTTATTCTGAGGAGATTTATTCTCATCCAAATATATTGTTAACTGATCATCTTTTAAATGTAGCTAATAATTCTCGTAAGATTTTTGAGAATATGAATATAACTGATAATAAGTTATATTCTGATATTTCTTTTTTTATTGGCTTAACTCATGATTTTGCTAAGGCCACTAGTTTTTTTCAAGATCATTTATTTAACAGGAATCATTCTCCTAATGCATATCATGGTTTTTTATCTGCCATATTCTGTTATTATGTTATTAAAAGAAAAGGAAACAGTAACTATGTGAATTTTCCAGTTTTAGGTTATTTGGTTGTTAAAAATCATCATGGTAATTTAAAGAATATTTTTGATGAACATAATCATTTTAAGAAAAACATGGATAATGTGGATGTACAAGTAAATGATCTTTTGAGTCGAAATTTAGATTCATTTACTGCATTTTACTCACAATATGATATTGATGT
Organism: Methanosphaera sp. ISO3-F5; assembly: GCF_034480035.2. Taxonomy (NCBI): domain Archaea; kingdom Methanobacteriati; phylum Methanobacteriota; class Methanobacteria; order Methanobacteriales; family Methanobacteriaceae; genus Methanosphaera; species Methanosphaera sp. ISO3-F5. Next base: position 978,653 of record NZ_CP118753.2, on the reverse strand, counting down.
TAATTATTTCTTATCCAATATTAATGAGGTTAAAGAAGATCTTAAAAAAGATTTATTTAAATTCAAAAGAGAAGATTTGCTAGACAATTATTTGGATTATATTTTGTTATTTTCTGTTTTAATTGATTCTGATAAGTTAGATGCTTCACATACAAGTACTTATAATAGAATACCTATTGATAAGAATGTTGTTGACAAATATAAAATTGATAAAAAGTTTAATTCGGAGGGTATTAATTTTGTTCGTGAGGAAGCTTTTCAAGAGTTAAATAGTATAATAGATTCTTTAGACCTGGATAATAAATTATATTCTATTTCACTTCCTACTGGTTCTGGAAAAACTATGAATGCATTCTCCTTTGCCTTGAAATTAAGAGATAGAATAACAAATGAATTGAATTTTATGCCACGTATTATTTACTCGTTACCTTTTTTAAGCATTATTGATCAGAATGAGGAAGTTATTAAAGATATTTTATCAGATAATGGTTTTGATAGTCAAGATGTTTTTATTAAGCATAATTCTATGTCAGAGATTTATTATAAAACAAGTGATAATCAGGAATTAGAGATTGATAATGCTGAGATGTTAATTGAATCATGGTATTCTGAGATAATTATCACTACTTTTTATCAGTTTTTTTATACTATTATTAGTAATAAGAATAGGTCATTGAAAAAGTTGCATAATTTAAGTAATTCTATTGTTATTCTTGATGAGGTACAGTCCATTCCTCCCAAGTATTGGAAGTTAGTTAATGTGTTACTTAAATATATGGTTGAAAGATATAATTTCTGGATTATATTTATGACAGCTACACAACCTGCTATTTTCAGTGAGTCTGAAATGATTCCTTTGGTTGAGAATAAAGAATATTATTTTAATAAATTTGATAGGGTTAATTATAAGTTTTGTCTAGAAAAGCAAAGTGTTATTGAATTTAATGAGTTTATTCTTGATGAAATATTATCTACCAATAAGGATATTATGATAGTTGTAAATACTATTCAAAATTCTATTGATATTTACAAATACTTATCAAATTACTTAGAGGATAATATATTATATTACTTATCAACTAATATCATTCCAATTGAAAGAAAAAAACGTATATCAAATATTAAAAAATCTGAAAATAGGAAAATTATTGTAACCACACAATTAATTGAAGCAGGTGTAGACATAGATGTAGATATAATATACAGAGATTTTGCACCTATAGACAGCATAGTACAAACTGCTGGTAGATGTAACAGAAACCAACAAAAAGATAAAGGAACAGTAAACATTATAAGACTAGCCGATGATAAAAAAGAATACAATAAATATATCTATGATTCAATTTCAAGAGAAGTAACATATGAACTGATTAAAGACTTAGAAACAATAAGTGAAAAAGATTTTGGAACAATAATTGACAAATATTATGATAAAATATTAGAAAAAATCTCAAAAGATTCTTCAAAAGATATAATTAAAAAATTATCAAAACTAGAAATATCCAATATAACAAATGAATTCAAGTTAATTGAAGAAAATGTTGAAAAACAGGACGTGTTCATAGACTTAAATGATTACTCACATGAAATTTGGAATAAATATACAGAAATATACTCATCAGAAACATCAGTAATTGAAAAGCGATATGAATTTAAGAAGATAAAATCAGAATTTAGAAAATATATTATATCAATTGATGTTAAAAAATTAGGTACAACACCAATAGAATATAATATTGGTCATATTGACAGACAGGATATTGAACGAAAATATGATGAACAAATAGGTTTCATACCATTAGATGATGAAGACGCATTTATAATATGATTAACATGATACTAAAAGAATCAGAAATTACTGGAGTAATGGTACAATACTTTAAAGTATGTAAAAGAGAATTATGGTTTTATATAAATCAAATAAATATGAACTACGACAATGATGACATAGAAATAGGAAAATTAATACATGAAAATAGTTACAAACGAGAAAAGAAAGAGATACGCCTAGAAAACCTAGTATTCGACTTTGTGAAGAATAAAAACGAAATAGAAATATATGAAATTAAAAAATCATCAAAATTAACTATTGGTGGAAGTTACCAATTATATTTCTATCTATGGACTTTAAAAAAATCAAACATAAACGCCAAAGGATACCTAGTATACCCTAAAGAAAAAAAGAAAAAATTAATTGAACTAAATAATGAAATAATAAACGAATTAAATGAAATAACACAGGACATAATAGAAATAGCAAAACAAAAAAAGCCACCCAAACCAATCAATAAACCATATTGTAAAAAATGCACATACTATGAATTATGCATGATATGAGAAGGTGATACTATTAAACAACCATTAAATATAAACTCAAATGGTATACTATACAGAAAAGATAACACACTCAAATACACTAACAAAGAAGTAGATAAAACAATACCAATACATGCAATAAACGAAATAAACTGTTATGGAAAAGTATCTTTAAAATCAGGAGCAATAACATTACTACAAAATGAAAAAATAATAGTAAACTCCTTCAACAAATATGGACATTACCAAGGATCATTATACCCCAAAATAACCCTAAACTCAGGAACAACAATAGTAAAACAAGCACTAGCATACAACAACCCAGACCAAAGAAACTACATAGCACAAGAAATAGTACAAGGAATGAAACATAACATGAGAAAAACCTTAATGTACTATTCTAAAAAAGGAAAAAACGTAACAGAATACATAGAAAAAATAGAAAAAGAACCCATACTAAACAAAAATATAAACCAAATACTAAGCTCAGAAGGAAAACTATGGCAACATTACTATCCAGCATTTAACGAAATCACAAAAAACTTCCCCCTAAAAAAAAGAGAATTCAGACCACCCACAAACGAAATGAATGCATTAATCTCATTCGGAAACTCATTACTATACACAACAACACTCTCAGAAATATACCACACATACCTACATCCATCAATAAGTTTCTTACATGAACCAAGAGAAAGAAGATTTTCATTAGCATGCGACATAGCCGACATATTTAAACCCATAATAGTCAGCAGAACCATATTCAAACTAGTAAACACAAACATGATCAACAAAAAAAGCTTCAAAGATGATGTGGGAGTATACCTAACAGACAAAGGAAGACAAAAATTCATAGAAGAATACAATAATAAACTAAAAACAACAATAAAACATCCAAACTTAAATAAAAAAGTATCATACAGATATTTAATAAGATTAGAAGGATACAAACTAATAAAACACATTTTAAATGACAAAACATATGAAAGTTTCAAGGCGTGGTGGTAATGTACGTAATAATTATATATGACATAAATACCAAAAGAGTAAACAAAGTACACAAATACCTCAAAACATACCTAACTTGGATTCAAAACTCAGTATTCGAAGGAGAAATTACCAAATCTCAATACCAAACCATAACCACAGAACTCAAAACATTAATAGACGAAGAAAAAGACTCAATTATCATCTACGAAATACCAGAAAAATATCTAAACAGAACAATAATCGGCTATGAAAAAAATCCAATGACCATGATATTATAGTCCAGCCACCAATAAAATTACACCATTAAAGGTGGACTATACAAAACTATTTTTTAAAGAACAAACAAAAAATTATACAGGAAAATAAGCAAAATTTTTCGGCGTTTAAAATAGACTTAATAGTATGGAAACCCACTATTAACTCGTAGCATATACGTTAATTTACGGTGTTTAAAATAGACTTAATAGTATGGAAACTATACATTATTTGGTCAATTGTCACAGTCATTAACGTTTAAAATAGACTTAATAGTATGGAAACGATCATTATCCAAGATGCTTTGTATTGTTTCCTGTAGTTTAAAATAGACTTAATAGTATGGAAACAAGGACAACCTGAACAAGTAACCAGAACATTCCTAGTTTAAAATAGACTTAATAGTATGGAAACGGAATACCACTTGAAACACAGGGTACAAATACACCAGTTTAAAATAGACTTAATAGTATGGAAACTATTAATTATTTCACTATTGACACAGGATACAATGATGTTTAAAATAGACTTAATAGTATGGAAACCTAGTGCCATCTTCGTATATGACTAGTTTCTCTACTGTTTAAAATAGACTTAATAGTATGGAAACAAGCCCTCATGAATCCTTATTGGCAGGTGGGTAACTGTTTAAAATAGACTTAATAGTATGGAAACAGAGTAAGAGTATTAAATGATGATGACGAAGCTGTAGAGTTTAAAATAGACTTAATAGTATGGAAACAAAGGAAGGACTAATAGTGCTAATACTGGAAGTGGATTTGTTTAAAATAGACTTAATAGTATGGAAACTCTCTTACAGCTCACACTAAAAGTGCACCTACAATAGTTTAAAATAGACTTAATAGTATGGAAACATCGTTTACGATACGTGTCATCATCTTCAGTATTGCGGTTTAAAATAGACTTAATAGTATGGAAACCTATGAGGCTTGTGGCACAGTCTTGTTGGAATCCTGTGAGGTTTAAAATAGACTTAATAGTATGGAAACGATACAGTTTGCGAGGCTGCAGACAATCTATATAATGTTTAAAATAGACTTAATAGTATGGAAACTTTTCTGCATTGTTGGTTAGTACATTGTAGTTGTCTTGTTTAAAATAGACTTAATAGTATGGAAACTGTTTCCGTCGATGTCTATGTCTGTGTCTGTTATTGTGTTTAAAATAGACTTAATAGTATGGAAACCTCGTAGTTGCTCTTGCCATCATGTCAATACCTGCTGTTTAAAATAGACTTAATAGTATGGAAACAGTAGTGCTGTAAAGAATATTGCAAATACAGTAAGTCAAGTTTAAAATAGACTTAATAGTATGGAAACTGACCTTGACTACCATTCCCTTTACATTGAAATACAAGTTTAAAATAGACTTAATAGTATGGAAACACCACCAAACATTATGATTTGAATAAAAACATTACAAGTTTAAAATAGACTTAATAGTATGGAAACCATTAAGAAAGCATTTTAAAGGCCGGAGCGGTTTAGTGTTTAAAATAGACTTAATAGTATGGAAACTCCTTTTTCTTAGTTTACCGTTTTCACGGTCTATTATGTTTAAAATAGACTTAATAGTATGGAAACGTGGTATGAGTACTGGTGCAAGTAATGAAGCAGGAAAGTTTAAAATAGACTTAATAGTATGGAAACCTTGCCAATTGTCCTGCAGGGACATCAATCCATGTGTGTTTAAAATAGACTTAATAGTATGGAAACCTCAATGGAAAAGGAACCGCCGCTCTTAAAGATTTCGTTTAAAATAGACTTAATAGTATGGAAACCGAACCTACCATTGAATGTCACTGGTATCCGAATGTGTTTAAAATAGACTTAATAGTATGGAAACTTGAGGAAATAGAACAAGAGGGTAACGATGCCGCAAGTGTGAGTTTAAAATAGACTTAATAGTATGGAAACTTGGTTGGTTCATATCGCATCATCTCCTTATTTTTTCTAGTGTTTAAAATAGACTTAATAGTATGGAAACCAAATGGTAGATTAGGGGTTGCCTGGAATCGAACCAGGGTTTAAAATAGACTTAATAGTATGGAAACGTAACAGTATAATTATCAGACAAATCAAAACCAAAAGTTTAAAATAGACTTAATAGTATGGAAACACAGATGCAGAAATAAAAGCACTCGTTGAAAACAAAGTGTTTAAAATAGACTTAATAGTATGGAAACGCACATTGTAATATATGCATCCCCGACACCCAATTTTTGTTTAAAATAGACTTAATAGTATGGAAACGGTAGGGCAGTGTGCCACTTTCTATTACTATATATGTTGTTTAAAATAGACTTAATAGTATGGAAACTCAAAAAATAATTTTTTGTTTTGATGCTGTATATTTTGTTTAAAATAGACTTAATAGTATGGAAACTAAGTTCGTGTAACTGTTTTATAAGGAGGCGTAACCCCGTTTAAAATAGACTTAATAGTATGGAAACAACACTGTTTGTGATGCTGTAGACAATTTATATGATGTTTAAAATAGACTTAATAGTATGGAAACTGTTTATCATATCTGCTAAACACTTCAACTATACCAGGTTTAAAATAGACTTAATAGTATGGAAACAGATTGATGAACTAAGTAATACATTTAAAGATCATAAGTTTAAAATAGACTTAATAGTATGGAAACTCTTCTCTTTAATCTTGTTAAATTCATCTGCAACTGGTTTAAAATAGACTTAATAGTATGGAAACAGCCATTCCCACCCTGCTATGAAAGTGTTCACAAGGAGTTTAAAATAGACTTAATAGTATGGAAACGAAGAAGTGTTTCCTGAAACTGATTAAATCGTATCCTGTTTAAAATAGACTTAATAGTATGGAAACAACAGATAAAATTATATGTGGGAGATGTAGTATATGAGGTTTAAAATAGACTTAATAGTATGGAAACGTGGACAAGCAGCCGGTTTCGTAACAGACTTCATTAATGCGTTTAAAATAGACTTAATAGTATGGAAACGACCAATTCAGTTCAAAAAGAATTTAAGATAACAAGAGTAATGTTTAAAATAGACTTAATAGTATGGAAACATTTTTTATTCCATTCCCTCCAATCAGGATATTTCTCTTGTTTAAAATAGACTTAATAGTATGGAAACGCTTTTATGTCACTTACACCCCTTCCAAATATTTTTTGTTTAAAATAGACTTAATAGTATGGAAACCCCTCCCACTACTTGTTTTTGGTTGGTGTGTATGTTGTTTAAAATAGACTTAATAGTATGGAAACGAATTTGAAATAAAACCTTTTACATATGAAATTATAGGGTTTAAAATAGACTTAATAGTATGGAAACTTCTTAATCTGTATTGCAATATAATGTTGTACATTCAGTTTAAAATAGACTTAATAGTATGGAAACCATAATAAAAGCGTTGAATATATGAAAGAAAACGGAGTTTAAAATAGACTTAATAGTATGGAAACCCTAGATGTAGGGTATAATGTTGATGAAGATATGTGTTTAAAATAGACTTAATAGTATGGAAACCCAGAAAACATAAGAGAAATCAAATCCGGCAAGAAAAGTTTAAAATAGACTTAATAGTATGGAAACAAGGAGATCCTTATAAATATGGGTGTGGAACTTGAGTTTAAAATAGACTTAATAGTATGGAAACTACTCATGAATACCCTATACTCACAAACTCAGTACAATGTTTAAAATAGACTTAATAGTATGGAAACAACTCTTTTTTAATATATAAACTCATACCTCAATGCTTGTTTAAAATAGACTTAATAGTATGGAAACCAGATACGAGTGGACATCCTAAGATTAAAGGATGGAGTTTAAAATAGACTTAATAGTATGGAAACTCATAGTAAACGTGAGGAGTATAATGATTTGAAACGTGTTTAAAATAGACTTTAGGGGTCTAGATTATTCGTCCTTCAGAAAGCATTTGTAAGTCTGTTTTTGTTGTGTATCCTTGATTAATTATTAAGGATGCTAATAATACAGTTAGTAATGTTGTTTTTTTAACGGATTCTGTTGTATATTTGTGGAAATGTTTTAAATTTAGTCCTTCTTTAAGGAATTTAAAAAAGTCTTCGATATGGCTTCTTACATATTTAATTCTTTTTCTTTTGATTATGTTTTTCAAAATGAGTTTGTAATTTTATGAATTTACTTTTATTTTCTTTATCTTTTTTGTTTTGTCTGAAATATTCTAATGGACTGGTTAATGCGTTGTTTAGTTTTTCTATGTTGGAATTGGATTTAGTGAGGATTAATGGTTGTATGTGGTATTTTTTTAAGCCTATTTCATAGTTTTCATAATTATAATATCCTCTATCAGCTAGTATTTTATCATTGTGGTGTAATAGGTGGTGTTTTTTCATTTGTTCTAGTATTTTTAGGAATATTTGACTGTCGGGGGGGGTGAACCTGGGTGTATTATGAATAAAACAGGCATCATGGTATTGTAATATAGTACAAAAGTTCCTTTAAAGCCTATATAGAAGCCAATACTTGTTCCATGACCTCATTTTGGATCTTTATTTTCAAGATTTTTCTTGGAAATCTTCTTACTATCAAAATTATAATCAACATCCAATGGAGTTGTATCAAGTAAATAAGTATGTGATTGAACTCTATTATTTCTATTAAGATATCTGAGTATTGTATTGATAGTTTTTTCTATTGTTTGGGCAGAAAAACGTCCAATCAGTTCTGTAACCTGAGAAACTGATAACATATTTTTAATATTAAAAAAAGATTTGACTTCGGGTTTCCTATTTATTTCATCAATGATGTATGAAACCTTTAAATTAAAAAATTGACTAATAAAAATAACTTTTAAAGTAAAATTAAACTTATTCAATGGTTTTATACCATTTGAAGCTATTATTTGTTGGATTCTTCTAGAATCAATAATATTAAATATTTCTTCTAACAAACTAGTATATGGGTTGGAATTATCGAAATTTAAACCTAATAACATTTTGAATCACTATTAATATGTTTATTAAAGGTTTTATTTAAATATTTCGATAATAAAAACCTTTCATAAAAATCCAAGTAAAAATCAAATGTATTATTTTTAACCAAGATTAATTAAATGTTTAATACTAAAAAATCAGCGTTTTTAGGTCGTAAAAAAATATTAATTTTCTAGACCCCTAAATAGACTTAATAGTATAGAAACTGTGAGGATGAAGAAAAATGAACAATTACTACCTAGTTTATATATTTAATAGTATGGAAACAACCCGTTTTCATAGTTCCAATGTTTCCAGTTAAATATGTTTAAAATATACTTAATAGTATGGAAACCCAGAAGTTTATGAAAAACTTGAAGAATTTGTTAATGTTTAAAATAGACTTAATAGTATGGAAACTACTTCCATCAATTATATAAATCAAAAAATAATGAGTTTTGACCAATGATATGTACTAACTTATTTTCTTATTTAATCCTTTTAGGTTCTAGAAAATCAATTTATTTTAACTCACATATCGTTTATTTTTATTATTTAAATATATATTAATTGTGTTATAGAAATAGTATATGTTATGAAATTTATTTTAGAAATTATGGGTTATTAATTGTTATATTTATATAAAACCCATAATATATATAGTTTTAGCTATACTAATGTTACATGGATTAAATTACAATGAACAAGACCCTAATTATATGTTGTTAAACAAAATATTTGATATTATCACGTTCTAGATCAACTGATAATATTTTAGCTAGAAATGGCTTTAAAGAATCAAAAGATTTAAAACAGCAGCAAAACTATTTTTTTATCATCATCTTTTGAAAATGATATATCTTTCACACTGACTGAGTTATTTAATAAATCTAAGCTTGTAGAATATTTAAATTTTGAAATGTTGTTAACAGCTCAAGAAGTATTGAGGAGATTTGTTGTGATAAAGATAATCTTCAAAATGCTGTTAATAATATTCTTAAAAAAATAAATAAAGGTTATAAAAGTAAAAATAGGACTTTAGTTGTTGATGGTTCGTCTGCTAATACGGAATTATTTATTATATAAATTTAAATGTCTGAACTATAACACAGAATATTCTTCCTAAAAAAATAGTTAACTAAGAAAAATAACGTTAACTTGTTATGTAATCGTATATGTCTTGTCGTATTGTTTGTTTGAGTTGTAGTTGGAAGTTGACGATTGGTTTGTGTTGTCCTTTGTCGTTTTGTATTGTTGTTTGTTTTGGTTGTGTTGGTGTGGCTTGTCCTATGTAGTAGAATTCGTTTCCTTCGTCGTCACTTTTTTTGATGAATAGGTAGAATTGGTTTCCGTTACTGGAGTGGTTGATGATTTGTTGTACTTCTTTTGATTGTATTTTGAGGTTGGATCTTGTCATCCAGTTGAATTGTTGTTTGTTGATGAATTTGTCTTCGTATTGTGTTGTTTTGGATATTGTTTCTTTTTTGTTGTATGTTACGAATATTGGGCAGTGTAAATTATTATTTATGTCTTGTTTTGTTCGGTATCCGTACATTGTTGATGAATCGTTGCTTTTGAGGTTTAGTAGTCTTACTACGTCGTCTCTTGAGTATTTTTGGTAGTATTTGAATGGGTCTTGTGTGTTGTTTATGTGTTGGTATTTGTCTTGGTATTGTTTGAGTCCTAGTGTTATTAGGTCTTCTAGGTTTTCTTTGAATTGTTTGTTTTTTAGGTGTTTTTTGAAGTTTTTGTTGATGGTTATTTTGTTTTGTTTTTCTTCGTAGAAATTGATGTTTTGGTATTCTTTTTGTTCTTTTTCTTTGTAGAATGTTTTGTTGAGTACTGTTAGTGCATGTTGGTAATTTATATCATCTTCCTTATAATATTCTAGGTTTTCTATTAGTGTTTTTAGTATTGTTAGTTCGTGTGGTCTTTTTCCATTTGCTAGTTTTGTTGTTATGAATTTTAGGTATAGTAATTGTTCTTTTGCTAGGTTTATTTCTGCTTCTTTGTCTATTTTTGGTAGTAGTTCCGGGTATGATGTGTATTTTCCTTTGATGTATGATATGATGAACATTGGATCTAGTTCGTCGTAGTCGTAGAAGTCGTTTAGTGTTGGTGTTTTGTTTAATTTGTTTTTTAGTGTTTTGTATTTTTCTCGTATGAACGATATTTTTTCTAGGCTTGCGTCGTTGATTGATTTGTATATTTTTTCTTTGGCTATTTTGTCGAAGTTTATTGTTGAGTTTCCTATTGTTGTGTGTGGTATGTTGATGATGAATTTTCTCATTTTGTCTTTGTTGTATGTTCTGTCGTCGGATAGTGCTACTGGTATTAGGTAGTTGTTGTCATAGTTGCTTATGAAGTCTAGGATTACTACGTATTCTTTGTCTCGTGATTTTCTCAGGCCTCTTCCTAGTTGTTGTATGAATATTATGCTTGATTCTGTTGGTCTGAGCATTACTATTTGGTTGATTTCTTGTATATCTACTCCTTCGTTGAATATGTCTACTGTGAGTATGTAGTCTAGTTGTTCTGTGTTTTCTTTGTTTGTGATTAGTTTTTGTATGGCTTGTTCTCTTTCTTCTTGTGTGTTTTTTCCGCTGAGGCTTACTGTTTTGTATCCTCTTTGGTTTAGTTTCTCTGAGTATGTTTCTGCGTTTTCTATTGTGTTGCAGAATATTAGTCCTTTGACTCTGTTTCCTGAGTGTTTGTAGTATTCTAGGTTTTCTATTATTTTGTCTACGTGTTCGTCGCTTGTGTTGTTGGCATCTACTGGGTCGTTGATTCCGAAGTAGTGGAAGTCGCATAGCATGTTTTCTTCTAGTGCTTTTTTGAGTCGTATTTCGTAGATGATGTTGTGGTGGAATAGTTTGTATATGTCGAAGTCGTCTGTTCTGTCTGGTGATGCGCTCATTCCTAGGTAGAATTTTGGTTTGAAGTATTGCATTATTTTCTGGTAGCTTGGTGCTCCTGCTCGGTGTACTTCGTCTATTACTATGTAGTCGAATTCTGTTTGTTTGAATTGTGTGTATGTTTCTTCTTTGGACATTGTTTGTATTGTGCTGAATATGTATTTGGCGTTTTTGTCGTGGTGGTTTCCTGTGAGTAGTCCGAAGTTGTCTTCTTCTAGTACTGTTTTGTAGGTGTTTAGTGCTTGTTTTGCTATTTGTTCTCTGTGTACTAGAAATAGTAGTCGTTCTGGTTTGGCTTCTCGTATTGCGAATGCTGATGCGTATGTTTTTCCTGTTCCTGTTGCGCTTATGAGTAGTCCTCGTTTTTCTCCTTTTTGTAGTAATTGTTTGAAGTTTTTGATGAATTCTTGTTGCATGTTGTTGGGCTTGAATACTTGTACTTTGTTTTGGTGGTGTACTGTGTATTTTGGCTTGTTTTCCTGGTATAGTTGTGTGTATTCTTCTATGTATTCTTCTGCTTTTTGTGATTGTGTCCAGTATTCATGGAATGTTCGTAGTAAGTCTTGTGTAAATTTGTCATCTGGGCTATATGTGTTGTACACGTTCCATTCCTTGTTTTTCATCAGTGCATTTGCTGTTAGGTTGCTGCTTCCAATTAGTATGTTGTATTTTCCTTCCTCGTTAAACAGGTACCCTTTTGTATGAAATGCTACTTCTTCTGATTTGAATATTCTTACTTCCACGTTTTCTAGTTTCATTAGTGACTTTATTGCGTTGGGTTGTGTGAAGTAATTATAGTCTGTTGTTATTATTTTGCCCTTTGCTGTTGTATCATGTAGTACTTGTAGTAGGGGTGTGATTCCACTGGTTGTGATGAATGCTACGCTCATCAAGAATTCATCACATTTTTCCAGTTCTTGTTTAATTACGTTTAATACCCTCATATTTTCTTCTGGCTTGTTTTGAATGAGACTGTTTGTAGTCAATATACACACCCCCTAAATCAAAATGATTATATTTTTGTTAGTAAGTAATTTACGACGCTAATGTCTGCTTCCAGCCATTCAACATCCAATATATTGTCCCTGTTTAACCATTCATAGTCATCATGTTCTAGTAATGTGAATTCTGATAGTAATTCACAAAGATAACAGTGCATTATCAGATGAAAAGTTGGATAATCATATTCAACTGTCAACATGAATTTTTTAATCTTTATGTCACAGGTTAATTCTTCTTTTATTTCCCTTATAAGTGCTTCTTCTCTTGTTTCGTTTTCTTCTATTTTTCCACCGGGAAATTCCCATAATCCCTTGAATTCACCATATCCTCTCTTCGTGGCAAGAAATTTATCTCCGTCTTGTATTATTGCTGCTACTACTTCAACTTCTTTCATATTATTTACGATCCAAACTATTATATAATATATTTTTATCAAGAATATGATAAAAGATTTACGTGAATTTCATATATATGATAATTGGATCATAAATTGTATAACTGATATTTTGGATGGAATGGATTAATATTATGTAAACATAATTAAATAGATAATACGTTGGTGCATTTATTATGATAGTTAAAATTAGTTATGAATATATTGAATTAAGAATAGAAAAAGTGTTTCATAGAGTTTATTGCTTTTTGTAAATTATGATATTCATACTTTGATTGATGATTTTTTAATAAATCAATAGGTATTAAATTATTGAACTTTAAAAGATATTTCAATAGATAAAGTTATAGTTTATATTAAAAATAAGTAAAATGATAGTTATGTATTCTATTTACATCATGTTTTTTTATTTTTCCTGTTTTTTAATTGATTTATAATTGTCGAGTAGGTTATTCATTTTTGTTATTGCTTTTTGTGTTGGTATTTTCATGGGGCATATGTCTTCACAGACTAGTGCTTTTACGCAGTGTTTTTGGAAATGTTTTTTGTATATTTGTTTGTGTTTTTCTTGTTTTTCTTTGTTTGTTTCTTGGGATGTGATTTTTGATGATGTTACTGGTAGGATTATTCCCATAAAGTCGTTTTCTCCGTTGTAGTTGGGGCATACTTCTAGGCAGCACCCGCATAGTAGGCATTGTGAGACTTCGTATTCGAATTGTATGTTGTTTGGATTGATTTTTGCTTCGTTTTCTAGCCATTGTTGTGCTTTTTTCATGTTTTTATGTATTATGTTTCTGTCTACTATCAGATCTTTGATTATTGGGAATTTTGTTAGTGGTTCTATTGTTATTTTTTGGAAATGTTTGGTCATGATTAGTTCATCTATGAATGTTTTGCATGCTAGTTTTGGCCATCCGTTTATTAGCATTGTACAGCTTCCACATATTCCTTGTTGGCAGCTGGAAGAGTAATGTATTTTTGTATCATAGGTGTGGTTTATTTTTTCTAGTAGTGTTGTTACTGTGATGTGGAGTTCTTCTTTGTATTCATATTCCTTAATTTTCTCTTTTCCGTTTTCTTGTGTTTTTATTATTACTTTTAATGTTTGCATATTTACCATCTCATTTGTTCGTCTGTTTTGTTGAATGTTATATTGTATTGGTTGTTGTTTTGTTGTATTACTGTTGTTTTCTGGTATTTTTCATCTTTTTCTGGGTAGTCTATTCTTTGGTGTGCTCCTCTACTTTCTTTTCTTTCTATTGCTGATTTGAGGAATGCTTTGGCTAATGGTATTAATGATTTTATTAAAACATATTCGTAGTAGCTATTGTGGGAGTATATTTCCTCTTTTTCCAGTTGTTTTAGTTGTTGTATTGCTTTTTTTAGTGTTATTTCTTCTCTGTATATGCTCATGGCATTATTCATTATATGGACTAGTTCTTCTTCTATTTTATAGGATGATGTGTTATTTGGTGATTGGTTCTGTTTCCATTTGTTGTATTGTGTTTGTTCTTTTTCTAGTTGTTTTTCTATGGGTAGGTTGTCTTCGGTAGCTGTTGGTGTTTTCTTGTTTATTTCCTTGGCTGCTGTTATTCCTCCGTGTATTGCTCCTAGTAGTGAGTTTCCTCCTAGTCTGTTTGCTCCGTGGTATTGTGTGGAGCATTCTCCTATTGCATATAAGTTTTTGATGCTTGTTTTATGGTTTTCGTCTGTTAATATGCCCCCCATGAAGTAATGTATGCATGGATAGACTGGTATTGGTTCTTTTGTCGGATCCATGTTCAGGTATTTTGTACATATTTCATATATTTCCTCTAGTTTTGTCTTTACTGTTTCTTCGGGTAAGAATGAGATGTCTAAGTATACCTTGTTTTCGCCATCTATTCCCATGTTATATTGGTTGCATACTTTGTATATGCTTTGTGTTACCACATCTCTTGGCATGAGTGCTCCTTGTTCGGGGTACCATTCTTCCATGAAGTACCATTTCTGATTGTTTTTTATTGTGTATAGTCTGCCTCCTTCTGCTCTTGCGGCTTCTGTTATCAGCATGTTTTTTACAGGTGTTTTTATTGTGGTTGGATGGTATTGTATCATTTCAAGGTTTGCTAGTTTTATTTGTTGCAGGAATAGTCTTGCTGTTGTGCCACCATCATTCTGTTGTGATCCGGAGATTTTTCCAAAAATCTTGTTCATTCCGCCTGTTGCTATTACCACGTTATCGGATGTGAATGATTTTATTTCATCTGTTAATTCGTTGATTAATATTACGCCCTTGCATTCATTTTCTTTATTTAGTATTAATGATAGGAATCTCCATCCGGCATAATGTTCTATGTGGTGTTCGTGTTCATATTTTCTTAGCCTTGTATTGATGGCTGTTATTATCTGTTTTCCTGTTCGTGTTCCTGCATATACTGTTCTTTTCTTTTTTTGTCCTCCGAAGTATCTTTGGTCTATATTATTATTTTCGTCTCGTGTAAAGCTTGTTCCGATTTGACTTAGCCATTCTATTATCTTTGGAGCATTATTGGTTAATTTTTTTACTGCCTTATGATTGTTTATTTTATGTCCACCTTTTATTGTATCTGTGTAATGTTGGCTTGGTGAGTCATCCTGTCCCTTGTTGTCTAGTGCTGCATTTATTCCACCCATTGCCATTACGGATTGTGATCTTTCTGGTGGTGATGGTGAAAATAGTTTTACATGATTTCCGTATTCTGCCAGCTTTACACTACATGTTAGACCGGATACTCCTGCTCCTATTACTATAACATCCTTTTTATTCATGATTGAGCTCCTATCAGTAATATATATGATGGTTATTGTTTTATTATCTGATTTATTTTATTTTTAAATTTGGTGGTGTTTTTTATAATTGCATAATAAATATGTTGTTTGTTGAAGATTGTTGGAAGATAAAAGGAAATAGGATTGGATTATACACCCTTGTTCTTGTGTGTGTATTTTTATCTACTGAATATCAAATCTAGTTTCAGATTAAAAAAAGAAAAGGTAATGAAGAGGGTGGTTAAATTCTAATTCTTAACTTTTTGTCATTTAAAAACAATTTTTTAGATAATGCTTTGGTTTTCTGTTGTTGTGTTGTTTGCTGGTTCGGATGTGTTTAATGGGGTGGCTGTTATGTTTAGTTGGTTTACATCAATGTTTATTTGTGGTTTTTTCATTGTTTCTACTATGTGTTGGATTATGTCTGGGTTTTTGGATGTGATGATTATCATGCTTGTGTTGTTTGTGTCTGTGTCGTAGTAGGTGTAGTTTCCTGTTTTGTTGATTAGTGTGATATTGTTGTATGTTATGTTGTTTCCACTGTTTTGTTCTAGTTGCATTCCAATTTCTAGTGATCCGTTTACTGTTCCGTTTATGTCGTTTATGTCTTTACATGCCCATGTTTTTATGTTTAAATCATTATCTTTGTCTTGGTATGTGTTGTAGTTGATGGTATTGTTTTTTACTTGTGCATTGTTGTCTGGTACTTCGAAGGTGTAGCCGCTCATTTCTACTGTTTTGTAGTGTGGTATGAATAGGAAGTATGCGGCTAGTAGTACTATGACTATTAATGCTATAATACCTATGATTGATTTTTTACTCATATTATATTCCCCTATTATTAGTGGTATAAACCTTTTTGTTTATATTATTTGTTTTTTTCATTATTGTATTTATAAATTTTTAATTTTTAGATTGGTTTTCTTAGTTTTTGGTGTTTTATGATTGTATTGATGTGTTTATATTTTTGAATTATTGTTGGATTTATGTTTGTTTTGAAATATTAGTTTATTAGTTTGTTTTGTGAGTTTTATTTTTGTGTTTCGTTATTGCGGACTTTAACGAAGAACTTCCTTAAAAATTATTCTTGGTACTACCATAAAATGGCACACCTCAAATATCAAAAACATATCAAAATAAATAATAAAACTTACAACTACAAAACCATATTTACAACAACCCAAAAACAATAATTTATAGTGTGTCAAAACATCAAATGAACCAGAATGGCATTTTTTTTCTAAATTATATGTAATACATAATTTTTTTCTTTTTTCTTCTTTATAAATTAAACCTTGGTTTAATAAATTATTTTTATCTCTTCGTGCTGTTGTTTTAGATTTTTTAAATAAAAATATATACTGTTTATATGTGAGATGTTTTATATCTAGATTGTTTAATTTTTTTGAGGATGGTGTGTGTTTGTGAAAAAAAAAATTTATAATTTAAATGTTCATAATATTATATATCATGTAAAAGTGATTTTATGAATATTAAAAGAGTAATATTTCTGAGTATTTTATTGACAGTATTGACAATTGGAGCTGTTAGTGCTGTTGGAAATACTTCGGATGACACAAATAATGGATTAGAAAATGTTGAATCGGTTACAGATGATAATTCGTTCAACATGGCTGAAGGGGAAACCCCTTCAACAAACAGTGAAATGAATAATTTGGATGTTTCAGATGAAGCATCCGCCCAGTATACGGATAAGGGATTATCTGAAGAATTGGCATTAACTAGTGGTTTTAATGGTGAAATTGATTTTGGTTCCACATTTAATAATTTAGATTATCTTATTTCTTGTTCAGATGATTATGCTCTCTTGAATCAGAGTTTTACTTTTAGTTCTGCTCAGGACATGGATTATGTGAATGGAATAAAGATAAATGGGAACAATTTGATAATTGATGGAAATGATCATATTATCGATGGAAGTTCTCATGCCCGGATGTTTAATGTCACTGGAAATAATATTACGTTCAAGAACATAGTTTTTGTTAATGGTGCTTCTGAAAATGGTGGAGTACTTTATATAACTGGAAATAATGTTAAATTAGTTAATTGTACTTTTATGGATAATCACGTAGCAAATTTTGGTGGTGCAGTTTATTCCAATAGTACTGATTTAGACATAATTGATTGTAGTTTCAAAAACAATAATGCTACCAGTGGAGGTGCAATATAGTGCGACAAGCAATTATCTTCTTTCCTTTATTAGTCAGTATGGCATCTTAGGAATCTAAGGTTTCTCGGATGCTGTTAGCCCAGTTATGTGGGCTATTCTCACTCGAAACTGCATCTTTTGGTAACGAAGGATGTGGGTTGCATGAGAGTTAATGTCTAATCACACGCTAGCATTCAAGGGTGTGAGGGCTAGAGAAAGACCAATATGACTAATGATAAATGAACTCTTATAAGCGTCGTCAACCTCAGCGAGAGGATAGAATGCTGAAAGTTAATCTCTCGTCTTGTAAACAGGTCGTACACAGTTATATGATGTGTACTTGTTCATAACCCATATGTTTACCGGCGTAGTGGGAGAGTCTAAGTTGGTCGCAGTCTGACAGAAGATAAACTTGGTAAGCCCAGTTTGTGTCCAGTCTATAACTAGTCATGTGTATAAGATAGTACTGGTAGGCTACTGCGTGAGCGGATGCTAATAAGCCTTACTGGGTAAAGGATGTTAAGGAAGCTAAAGCCTCAAATGTCGTTAAGACAAGCAAGAAATAGGAAATAATAATTGCTGAGGATATGCTGACTTTAACAGGTGTAAAACACAGATAAAACGGAAAGTGAATCAAATTGAAGATAAACTATATGAGTAAAACTGATAATATCAATGATATTAGCCAGTCCGTGAGTTTATATGCTTCTAAATTAGAATGTGAATGGAAAGAAATCCCATGGCATAAAATTGAAAGAAGCATATTTGATTTGCAACAACGGATATTTAGTGCCGAAATCAACAAAGAATATAATAAAGCCAGAAATTTGCAACGAATTCTTTTAAACAAGGATTCAACTCTCTTGTATAGTATCAGGAGGGTTACACAAATTAATGGTGGTAAGCGTACTCCTGGCATAGATGGTATGATTATACTATCAGATGCTGAGCGTATGGCTTTGTATTACAAACTTAAAGAGCGTAGCGTTTTCTTACACAAGGCTTCTCCGGTTAGGAGAGTTTATATTGATAAGAAAAATGGTAAGAAGCGACCATTAGGTATTCCTACAATTATTGATAGGATTTATCAGATGGTTGTTAAATTAGCTTTAGAACCTCGTGTTGAAGCTTGGTTTGAACCATGTTCATATGGATTCAGACCCTTAAGAGGTGTTGAACATGCAATAGCTAAAATACACACATCAACTAAGGGTCATATTAGAAAATGGATCTTTGAAGGTGACTTTAAATCATGCTTTGACACACTCAACCACGACTTTATAATAAAACAGCTGGGAAATTTCCCTGCTAAAGAAGTTATCAAATCATGGTTAGAAGCAGGATATCTATATAACGGCTGTATCAACATAACCAGTACGGGAACACCACAAGGAGGAATTATTTCCCCAGTATTGGCAAATGTAGCCCTACATGGTATGGAAGATGCCCTAAATATAGAATATAAACAACATACTGACAAGATAGGAAACATAAATTATCATAACACATCCAAGTATATTATGATTAGATATGCAGATGATTTTGTAGTAATTTGTAAAACAAAGGAAGATGCAGAAAATATTTATGGTTTACTAGAACCTTACTTGTCAGAAAGGGGTTTAACTCTTGCAGAGGATAAAACACGGATAACACACATTGATGATGGATTCGATTTTCTCGGATTCAATATAAGAAACTATCACACACAAAACCATGAAAAAGTTCTTATTAAACCATCAAAGAAAAGTATATCCGAGTGTAAAGCTAAAATACGAGATGTGTTTGTAAATAATCGAGGTAAAAGTATTTCAAAACTCATCGAAAAAGTCAATCAAATTATCTTGGGAACAGCCTACTATTGGAGACAATCAGTAGCCAAAAAGACATTTGGTCAAATTGACGAATACGTTTGGAATTTAACTAAACAATATTTAGTTAGACAACATCCGATGAAGTCATGGTCTTGGATTAGAAATAAGTACCTTCAGAAGGACATAGACCCACACTACGGGTATAGTTATATACTTACTGACCCCGAAGACCCGAAATTACAAATTATCAAGATGAAAAACATACACATAAGATATGGTAAACAAATCAAACATGATTGTAGCCCATATAATAAAGAATACTCAGATTACATCTATAACAGATGGAAAATGAGTCCATTCGAATGTCTATACTCTAAAAGACATTAAAATAAGAAAAGTAATATAAAGGAATGAAATATTCTAAAGTTGATATTCGAGATAAAAATTATGCTTGAGCCGTATGTCTTGAAAGGGACACGTACGGTTCTTAGGAGAGAAGGAAAGAGTAATCTTTCTGACTTATCCGACCATCGAATCATCCACTGTTGATAGTTTAATTGACTCAGTCTTCGTAAATAACTCTGCTATACGGGGCGGTGCAATATACTTTGAAGGCCCAGTAGAAAATACACGTATTCTCGGAACCTTTAAAGAAAACATTGCAGAACGTGACGGAGGAGCCATGTACTTCAGAAATCGCGTAAAAAACAACACATTCAAATCAGAATTCATCCAAAACAAAGCACAAGAAGTAAGCGGAGGAGCATTACTATTCCACGACCTCACAACAAACAACATATTCGAAAGTATTTTTAAATACAATGAAGGAGTAAACGGTGGAGGAATATTCTTCTTCAACCAAACACACAACAACACATTCAACAGCGACTTAAGATACAATACAGCAAAAGCACACGGAGGAGCAATAATCTTCTTCGACCTAGCAAACAACAACAAAATCAAAGGAAAATTCATAAACAACACAGCACCAAACGGTAACGGTGGAGCACTCATATTCAGAGACACATCAACCAATAACTCATTCGAATGCGACTTCATAAACAATACCGCAAATAACTATGGTGGAGCAGTAAACTACAGAGAAACACCATACAACATAGTATTTAATTCCAACTTCATCAACAACAAAGCCGAATATGGAGGAGGAATAAACTTCTTAAACAACATGGTAAACGTAAAATTCAACGGCAAATTCATAAACAATTCCGCAGTATACGGTGGAGGATTATATGTCCATAACGCAACAATAGAAAAAGCTTCCTTTATTGATAACCATGCAAAATTTGGTGGTGCTATCTTTACTAATGATACTTTATTGGTGAATAATACCCGTTTTTTAACAAATAATGCTGAAAGCGGTGGTGCTATATATGCCAATAATACAGAACCATCATTATATAATTGTGTTTTAATAAATAATACAAATGATACATTTAATTGTGATGCATTTACCTATAATTGTACTATAGAACCTGATGATTCAAAATCAGATAATTCATCAAATAAAACAACACCTCAAAGATCACATAAGACATCAGAAAATGTAAGATTACATAAAAGCATAGAAAACAATAAAATAGGACAAAACATTTATACAATTAAACTTGCAAGTGATAACACAGTAGTATTTACAGGAAATAAATTAACATTAAATGCATTGAATAAAATATTTAACTTAAACTTTACAAACGGTCATTTACTAGTGTATATTGATGGAGTACTTGTATTCAATGGAACTACATCAGAAGATAGTGCAATGCTAATTCTTGAATTATTGGATAAATACTTAGGAGTTCATGAAATTAAAGTAGTTTTCACAGATAATGAAAATCAGACAAACACTTACACGGAAAATATTATTATTGGATAAAAATTTTTTATTCAGTCCATCTTCCCCTCTTTTTTTTGATTTTTTCACCAAAATTATTGTAAATTTATAATGATATCATAAATCAATGATATACTACAAAAACAAAGGATACGAATACTTTTTTGAAGAACTATAAATCTAGACTCACATAATTAAAATCTAAAATAAGAAAAAAACAGTTCCTCTCTATACTATTTTTTAATCCATTCTCTTAGTGAATTTCATATCCAATAATTATAAGGGGAATGTTAATATTTTTTCATACTAATAATAAATAAATTTCAAACAGGGTTTGAATAGTCATTGTAATGATTTGTATTAAGGTTTTTCGGGTACAAAGGATATATTCTCTCTTTTATCATAAGAAAAAAATAATAAGTTAATAATAATCAACATCCATTAAAAGACTAAACTTCAAACCAGATTAAAACGTTTCAAATGACTATTTATGACAGTAGATATAAATAAAATAAAATGTTTATATATAATACAAAGTAATGAGTTCATTAAACTAAATAAAAGATTATAGTATTAAATCAAAAATTATGAACTTTGCTAATAATGATGTAAAATATTAAAAATAAATGACTGGATAACTATGATGAAAAAATTCAAATACTTCTTAGTACTAAGCATGCTATTGCTTCTAAGTATAAGTGTTGTGAATGCTAGTGATAATACAACAACAGATGATGACGTGCTAGAAAAAACAACAACACAAGTAGAAAAAGTAGCAACAGGTACTGAAGTAAAAGAAATACAAACAGGAAAAGAAAATAATTTAAAAACGATAAAAGAAAAAATAAAGAAAAACAGGACAACAAACACGAAAACAGCACCAGTAACAGTAGACATAGATGATTATGATACATTAAATAGTTATCTGACAAACAGCACATATGATGCCTTAACAATTAGCATCACATCTAACATAACACTTACTGCCAGTACAACTGTTAATAATGGAATAAAAACCTTGACTATAGATGGAAACAATCACACAATAAACGGGAATGGACAATATCAATTCCTAAATATTCCAAGTGAAACCACAGCAACAATAAAAAATATTACAATCACAAATTGTACAGCAACGAATGGGGGCGCAATATCTAACCAGGGGACACTAACCATACAAGATAGTATATTAAACAATAATAATGTAAAACAAAGTGGGGGAGCATTATTCAACACAAATCATGCTAGTATGACCCTAACAGGAAACACAATACACAACAATCATGCGAATGGAACAGACACATTTGTTGGTGGAGGAGCAATTTTTAACAGTAATGGTTCTACTATGAACATAACAGGCAACACAATAAACAACAACACTGCAACCAGAGCAGGAGCTATATATAACATCCATAATGCTAATATGATTCTAATAGGAAACACAATAAACTACAACAACGCAACAAGCAGTGGAGGCGCAATATGCAACCTCGAATCTAATATGATCCTAACAAGAAACACTATACAAAACAACGCAGGAAAAAATGGGGGAGCAGTAATCAACTTCAACCATTCTGATATGACTATAACAGACAACACACTAAACAATAATGTCGCAAGTGATCGTGGAGGAGCAATATGCAACTACCAATCTAATATAATCATAACAGGCAACACAATAAACAACAACACTGCAACAATATACGCTGGAGCAATACACAATGAGTACATTGCTAGTATGACCATAACAAGTAACATAATAAACAACAACACTGCAACAGTATATGCAGGAGCAATATACAACACATACAATTCTAGTATGAGCATAACAAGTAACACTATAATCAATAACACTGCCTCCATTGGAGGAGCAATACTCAACACATTCAATTCTAGTATGAACCTAACAGGTAACACGTTCATAAATTCAACACCGGCTGAATTCATATTAAACGAAACACGTAATGTAATATTAAATGAGAATCCAACAGTTATACCAAAAACATCACCAGTACAAATATACATTGATGATAGAGAAGGAGAAATCCTTAATTTAACTGATAGAAAAATAGAGGACTTCACAGCACCAGCTGGAAATCATAGAATAAAACTCATAGTTAAAGGAAGCAATGACACTTACTCTGATAACATATACATATTAAATTATGAAAAATTAATTAAGACACAAACCAAGATAACAATCATAAACAACACAGCTGCCAACACAATAGTAAAAGTAACAGTCCAAGATGAAGAAAATAATTATATAAGCAATGGAACAATAACAATTACTGATGAAACTGGTCAGACAATAATTGGACATATAAATAACAATGAAACAATAATAAGACCTTACTATGCATATGGTGAACATAACATTATAGCAGCATACACAGGAAATCAGACACACATGCAATCCAACTACCAAGTCACAATTAAAGTAAAACATCAAACCAATATAAAAATCGACATAATAAATCCAATAGAAAACAACTTAACAGCAACAATAACAGTCACAGACGAAAACAGCAAACCAATAAAACAAGAACAAATCAATATCACACTACCAAATGGAAGTAGCATAACAAAAACCACGGACAATGAAGGAAAAATAAGCCTAACAGGAATACCGGCACAAAAAGGATTAACAACTATCACAGCCCATAAAACAGAAAATGATGACTACACAAACACCACACTAACACAAAAAATAAACATATTACCAGACTACCAGAACATAATCGAGCAACAAAATCAAACAATAGAAAAATTAAATGACATTATAAAAGAACTAACACAACCACCATTAAACACGACAATTACAATAAATCCAATAAAATCCAGCATAGGAAGCATAACCAAATTAACAGCCAACATACAAGATGAAAATAAAGAAAAAGTAAACAGTGGAAAAGCAATCTTCAAAATCAATGGAATAACACTAAAAGACGAAAACAGTAACATCATCTATGCACAAGTAAAAGATGGAATAGCAAGCATAAATTATAAAGTACAAAGCGTATGGATAAAAAACACCACTTATATCGAAGCAGTATACAGTGGAACCGAGAAGTACCAGACCTGCCGAAGCAATGCAACAGGAATACTAAACATCAGCAAAGGAAAAGCCAAGATAACACTAGACAAGAAAACAATCACAGCCAAGGCAGGACAAACAATAACACTAAGAGCAAAAGTACTAGACGCCAATGGTGACCGTGTAAACAATGACAAAGTAGTGTTCAAAATAAACGGCAAAACACTAAAAGACAAGAAAGGAAACACACTATACGCAAAGGTAAAAGACGGAGAAGCAGTACTAGAATATACCATACCAGCAACATACAGTGCAAAAACATACACACTAACAGCAGTATTCGGAGGAAAATACTACCAACGAACCGAAACCAATGGCAGCATAAAACTAGAGAAAAAAGCAGTACTCATCACACCAGACAGTGTAACCACCAAGAACAAAAAAACCACAGTTAAGGCAACAATCACGGATGAAACAGGCAAACTACTCGTAACCAATACTAAACTAGCATTCAAAGTAAAGGGTAAAACATTGCTAAACAATGTAAAGAGTAAAAACGGGAAAATAAACCTGTCATTCACAACAACACTCAGACCAGGACTCTACGAGTTACTGATAATAAGTGGAGAAAATAGTGCGTACAAGACAGGAAAAGTAACAACTGTACTAAAGATATAATATATAGAGACAAAAAAAATCCAATAATATAAAAACAATAATTAGAGGATGAAAAGTTAAAAAATTATACCCTAATCCTCTTCATCATATGCTCTTTTTTCTATTACTTAAATCACAATTCATCTTTTTCAATCACAAAGCATGAAAACAACACTAACAACTGAAACAAATGTATCTGATTTTTTTCCTCTATCATTTTAAGCGTTGGTGTGTAATTGCCTACTCCCATTAATTTAGTTTCCATATTTACACCTAATATCACATGAATTTTATATACTATATATAATATGTTTACATGGCAATTATATAAATAAATGAATACTATAAATATGAATAACATAGTATTTGGAAGAATAACAATACATATATATTGTTTCGTTGCTAAATATGATTCTTTATGCCAATACAATAATAAAAAAAGGAGGTAATGTATAAAAGAGGAGGTTATTTGTTTTTTAGTAGTTTGCTTTGTTGGTTGTAGAATTTTTCTTTTTTGGTGTTTCCTATTTTTTTGTATTGTACTCCTAGGTTGTTTGCTTTTCTGATTATTTCTTGTTTGTTTTCCTCGTTTTCCTGGTTTGTTGTTATGTAGTCGCTCATTATCTTGTTGTATTCTTTTTCCTGGGTGATTAAGTGTTTTAGTATGTTTATTGTTGTGTCGTCTGTTTTGATTTTGTTAACTGCTTTTTCTCGTACATCCATGTAGTTTGCGTTCATTGCTATGTCAATGAGTGTTTCTTCGTCGTTTATTTTGTCTATTGCATGCATTCGTTTTACTTTTATGTCATCATCACATAATGTTCTTAGTTCGCTTAGGTCTGGTTCTTCGTATTTGTTGTTGATTCTTGTTAGTGCTAGTTTTCTTATTTCTTCATCATAGTTGCTTTCTACGATGGTCATTAGTTTGTCTTCATCGTTTATTTGTTCTATCGCACTTTTTACTACGTTTAGTCCATATTTTGTTTTTATTGTTTTGTCATAGTATTTGTCTACTATTTCTGTTAGTGTTTCTTCGTCTGTTACTTGTTTTGCTGCGATTTCTCGTAGGTCAAATACGTTTTTTGTGTATGATGTTTTTGATGTGTCAAATATTATTTCTTTTAATAGTTCATTGTCTGTTATCTGCTTAGTTGCTATTTCTCTTATGATGAATGTGTTTGAATCGTTTTTTATTATTTTCATTAGTTTTGGTTCGTCTGTTATGAATTTTACTGTTTGGTTTATTATTTCATCTTTCAAGAAGTTTGCTAGGAGTAGTCCTGTTCTGATTTTTTTTATGGTGCCTAACATCTTTTTTTTGTTCCCCCTATATCTTTTTTTTATGTTTTCTTTATTATTCCCATTACCACGTATAGTCCTAGGACTGCGCTTATTACGAATCCAATGAATCCTAGTGCTGATATTTCATAGATTTTTGGTCCTTTGTCTGCTAGTATTGCTAGTGAGGATCCTATTATTAGTGCTGATAGTATTAATGATACTGATATTTGGTTTTTGAATGTGTCTAGGCCTGTGTGGTTGAGGTTTACTTCTATTTCTCCTTTTTCTACCTTGTTTAGTGTGCTGTTTATCCTGTCTGGCAGGTCTTTTAGAAGGTTTTCTATATCCATTACATAGTTTAGGCTGCCTGCTGCTATGTTTTTGGGCTCAAATCTCTGGGCTACTATCATGTATGCCAGGTTCTGCACTTCCTCGGCTGCGTTGAATTCTGGGTCTAGTTTACTTCCTGTGTCTTCTATGAGTGCTAGTCCTCTTCCTATCATCACAAATTCTCTTGGGAGTATTACGTTGTGTTTTATCATGGTGTTCATTAGTTTTTCTAGTATTCCATTCATCTGGTTTAGTTCTGCTCCCATGTACCGTCCGAGGAGGTCTTGTATGTCCATTCTTAGTTCTTCTGTGTCGTGTTCTGGTGTGATTACTTTCATGTGTATTAGTTGTTTGATTAGGTTGTTTGTGTTTCCGTCGAGTAGTAGTAGTATTAGTCGTGCGAGGTCTCTTCGGAAATCGTCGCTTAGTATTCCCATCATTCCGAAGTCTATGTAGCATACTTTTGCGTCTTTTGTGATGAACATGTTTCCTGGGTGTGGGTCTGCGTGGAAGAATCCGTCTAGTATTACTTGTTTGAAGTAGGATCGTACTCCATAGTTTGCTATGGTTTTGTTGTCTATTCCTTTGATTTGTTTGTCGAAGAGTTCGGTTACTTCTATTCCGTCGATGAGTTCCATGGTTATTACTTTGTCTGAGCAGTAGTCTGTGTATACTTTTGGTATTTTTATGTAGTCTTCGTTTTCGAAGTTATGTGTTACTTTTTGCATGTTCATAACTTCTTCCATGTAGTCTAATTCTTTGAATATTGATCTTTCGAATTCTTTTACTATTGCGGGTAGGTTGTATGTTTTTACGCTTGTTATGTATTTGTCTGATGTTATTGCTATTTCTTCCATTATTTTTACGTCAGCGGCTACTATGTCGTATACTCCTGGTTTTTGGACTTTTACTGCTACTTTTTCTCCTGTTGTTTTGAGTGTTGCTTTGTATACTTGGCCGATGGATGCTGATCCTAGTGGTGTTTCATCGAATTCTGAGTAGATTTCTTCTAGTGGTTTTCCTAGTGTTGTTTCTATTACTTTTTTCATCTCGGTGAATGGTGTGGTTGGAGTGTTGTCTCTTAGTTTTTTCAGGTCTTCTGCCATTTCGACGCCTACTAGGTCTGGTCGTGTGCATAGTATTTGGCCTAGTTTTATGAATGCTGGTCCTAGTTCTTCCATTGTTAGTCTTAGTGCGGATGAGTCTAGTTCTTCCATCATATTTTCCGTTTTTTGTTCGTTTGGATGATGTTAGGAATAGTTTTCCCAGGTTATGTTTTTTTTTGCTACTTTATATATTTCGTTGAATCTTTCTTTTGTGTCGATTTGTGTTTCGTTCTCTTATAACATTGTCATTTTACACCCCATAATGTTTTCATTTTATTCTGTTATGTATGGTTATGGTTATATATTTGGTATTTAATCTAATAATAAGTATGGTATTTATATTTTATAATTAATCCATAATATTCTTTTAAAGAAAAAAATGGGTAAGTATTATTAGTTAATTATATGAAAAAAATAGTTGTTATTTGAAATAATGAATGCTATGAACAGTATACTACTTGTTCATAAAACTCCTTATTCATTCTTGAAGAAAAAAAAATTTTTTTTTATTTGAAATATTTGGAATATTAATATTCTTATAATATTCCTACTGCACTGAGCATTGACTGGAGTCCTAATATTATTATTGCTAATCCGCCGATAATCTCAATTTCATCTGCATACTTGATTGCTATTTGTGTTCCAAATTTTCCGGCCAATAACCATAAAACAACACAGATAAGACTTAAAACTAATAATATTACCAGGTTTACACTTGCTATTGCTCCCTGTGAAGCAAGAATTAAATTTTCAATGTTACCAAAAACAAGCAAACCCCAAAATCCGTTACAATCCTTTATTAGATTCATAATTTATTCACCTGCACCTTTTTTTGCTTTTCTTTGATTTATGTGCTTCAATGATTGCTTGAACACCTAATATGAATATTGCTAATCCACCTATAAAGTCGATGATGTTTGAATATCTGATTGCTTCCTTGGTTAGTATAGCTCCTATTGCATACCATGCAATTACTATGATTATACTCATTATACTTAATGAGAGCACTTTTGCATTTTTTACTTCACCCTGTGAAGCAAGAATTAAGTTTTCTATATTACCAAATATTAGCAGTCCTACAAATGGTAAATACTCCTCTAACATTCTATATTTCTCCTCCATTTTTTATAATATCTCATATATTATTATGATTTTTAAATTAATTGAATATTACTCTTTATTATCAGTAAAATAGGTGTAATTGATAAAATAATCCCTAATAAGCAAAAAAACAGTGAGGGGGTGATAGTTTTATAACTTATCTGATATGGCATCTAATTTGTCAGTCATCTCATCAAGCTTATCCTTCAAAAGCTTATTCTCCTCTTCCATAACAGAAACCTTATCATCCAAATCAGAAACCTTTTCATTCAATGCCTTATTAGTCTCATCAAGCTTATTAAAATATTCTATAAAAGCATCCTTTCTTTCCATTTCAGGCTTCTGATTATACATTGCAGACAGGTATGCTGTGAAAATTGCAACCGATACCGTTCCGATAAGAATGGTTAAAACCGCTAATGATTTACTAATCGGGTTAACAGG
Source organism: Methanosphaera sp. ISO3-F5 (assembly GCF_034480035.2). Lineage (NCBI taxonomy): Archaea > Methanobacteriati > Methanobacteriota > Methanobacteria > Methanobacteriales > Methanobacteriaceae > Methanosphaera > Methanosphaera sp. ISO3-F5. Next base: position 949,237 of record NZ_CP118753.2, on the reverse strand, counting down.
TACAATATCACCATAACCTACCGATGATATGGTTACAACAATAAACCATAATGCTTCCTGCAGGTTATCAATAGCAGTGTCAAATACAATTAACAGTACCGAAGACAAAGCCACATAAATTAAGAGCAATATCAGGAGTAACTTCAGCATATGATGCTTAATAAAGTAATATAATGAATCAAGATCCTTTAAAACATGCCATACACGCACAATTTTAATAATTCTCAGGAACCTGAACAAACGGAAGACACTGAAATACCTGAACAGAATATCAAATGGCAGCAAAGACAATAAGGAGATAATTTGCTTATCCTTAATAAAATATTCCTTGAAACTCTTATTACTAGTATAGAAATCATAGGATAAATCAATAAATAACAATAAACAAACAAGAAAATCATAATCAGCAAAAATATTATCTACCTTAAAACTAAATGAATAAATAGTTGAAAGAAAAATGAATATTAAGTCAATTAATGTTAAAATTAAGAGAATAACACTTTTTAACTCGGACATTGTTTCCCGATTAACATTTTCCAGATCTTCTTTATTAATCATAATAATCCCAAAAAACTAATAATCATAAAATACTAATACTTATATCTGTATTTTATAATATTTAGAATTAATCCATAATAAATGGGTGAAAAAAATAGGAAAGAAAAAGCCAAATATTAAATAGTGATGACATACATAACATAATATTTAAACTAATGAAATATGGGGGGGGGTATGTGATGCAGAACAGGTTTACTCAACGATTAGGCTTTGGATTCATGAGGCTGCCAACAATAAATGGTAGTATAAACCATGAAGAAGTTAATAGAATGGTGGACTACTTCATAGAACATGGCGGCAACTACTTTGATACAGGATACTTTTATCATAACGGACAGAGCGAAGAAACAATAAAAAAAATCCGTGATAGAAAGATATCCCAGGGAAGAAGTGAAAATAGCTGATAAAATGCCAGTATACAATATGACACACAGTGCAGATGAAATATTCAGAACACAACTAAAAAGGTGTGGTGTAAACTACTTTGACTACTACCTCGTACACAACCCATCAGGAAAACTCTACGATGGCATATGCAGGGAATACGGGGTGTTTGAAAAGCTTCAAAAGTACAGAGATGAAGGAAAAATAGGAAAATTAGGCATCTCTTTTCATGACACACCCGAAGTATTAGAACGGATAATAAGCGAACATTCTGAATTAGATTTCATTCAATTACAGGTAAACTATCTTGACTGGAATAGTCCATCAATACAATCAGGTAAATGTTATAAGGTAGCACGAAAGTATGGTCTACCCATGAAGGTAATGGAACCCGTGAAGGGAGGAAACCTTGTACACTTACCCAGGGATGCTGAGAAAATATTCCGGGAATACTCTGATGATACAAATGCCTCCTGAGCACTAAGATTCGCATTAGATCATGATGGCATAGACACTGTTCTTTCCGGCATGTCATGCCTAGAACACGTTAAAGACAATATAAAAACAGTACATGAATTCAGAAAATTAGATAACAATCAAAAAGAAATGATTGAACAAGTGAAGAAGATCCTGCTTAGAACTAATAGTATACCATGCACGTACTGTGATTACTGTACTGTTAGATGCCCACAGGAAATACCTATTCCAAAATATTTCTCGGTTTATAATAATAAGATGCAATGCAATGCTAATCAATTGTTACACACTATTTATTATGATAATTATGCACGAAAATATGCGAGAGCATCTGCCTGCATATCCTGTTATGAATGTGAAAAAGTTTGTCCACAGAAAATAGATATAGTGGATAATCTAGAAAAAATAGCAGAACTACTAGAAAAATAAGGAAAAATGATAAGGGGGGTTATTTTGGGAGGGGAATATACCCTGTAATATACATGTTAAGCTTTTATTATGTTGCTTGTTTCGTTACGAGCTCCAAGGTAAGCCTGACGTGCACCAGTAACAATCATAACCTTCTTAACTGTAATATCATCTTTTAACTGAATATTCTTAAGACTTATCTTACCATCAGTAACCTGGAAGTTTTGTGTCTTACCAGTATTAGGGTTAACATAGGTTTTACCATTGATTTTAATGTTCACCTGGTTAGTGCCTATCACGTTTTTAGCCTTGTAGTCCTTGATTGTTGCCTGTACATTAAGCACGTTTTTGCTGTTAAGGCTTACCTTTGCTATGTTTATCGTTACTGGGCTTCTTTCGACATTGAATGTTGCAATGTCTCTTGTGTCCGGGTAGTAAGTGTCACTTACCAGTACTGCTTCTACATTGTAGTCACGTACCTTGCCATCCTTGCTTACTCCACCCATACCAGCCGGTACCTTGTACTTGTATGTTGCTGTGTTGTTAACCACTTTTACCTGTACGTTTTTGCCTTTGTTGTCTTTTATTGTTTTACCGTTTACTTTGAATATTACCTTGGTACCAGTACTCATTGCTGTAGTGTTTTTGGTGTTTGGTGTTGTGTCTGCTAGTTTTGCTGTGAATTTTATTGTATTGTACTGTTTCTGTGTTTTAGGACTTATTGTTACTGTTATTTTAGCGTTTCGTTTCTTGATCTGGGCAGTTACTGTGCTGCTTTTTGCTTCATTGTACTTGTAGCTTCCACTGTAAGATGCTGTTAGGTTTTTAGTGTTACGTAGGTAAAGGTCAGCATTGATTTTTATTGTTACTATTCCATTTTTAACTTGGAACTTCCATGCACTTGCGTTACTGTCAAATCTACCATCTGTTCTTAGTGTTTTACCGTTTAGTTTGAATACAAGGTTTCCACCATTTACAGGATTACCCTTAATGTCAGTGACATGTGCTGTTAATGTGATTTTCTCGCCTATTATTCCTTCTACTGGGTCTACTGTTACTGTTACATTGTTTTTAACTGTTTTCATTGTTACAGTAGTTTCTGCTGGTGTGTACTTACTGTTTCCAGAGTATGTTACTGTGATGTTCTCTGTTCCTGCTTTGGTATCTACTGGTATTACTGCAATACCTTTGTTATCTGTGCTTGCGTTACCAATAATTTCGCCTTTACTGTTTTTGACTGTTATTGGTGCATTAGTGATTGGTGTTCCCATCTTATTATTTAGGGTTACTGTGACTTCTGCATCATCCACAGTGCTTTCCTCTGGGATTGCTGTTATAATACTAGTTTTGTTTAGTTTGTCCAGTGTGTCTTCTAGTTCTTGTATTTTATCTTTCATGTCTTCTATGATTTTCTGGTAGTCTGGTTCTATTGTGAACTGTTTGGTTTTGTTTGTTCCAGTTACATCTGCACTGTCTGGTACTTTTACTGTTATGTTAGTGTTTCCTTCTGGTGAGGTAGTGTCTTTTACCCGTATTTTACCATCCTTGTCAGTGGTCATGTTTGTTTTTGTACCGTTTGGTAGTGTTACTTCCACTGTCTGGTCTGGTAATGCTTTTGCTTTTTCATCAGTTACTGTTACTTCTATTTCAACGTTTCCTACTGTATCATTTAAGATATCAATATCAATTTGTGCTTCTGCTTTTTTGGTTACGTTGAATTTTGCATGGTTGAAGCTGTCCTTGTGTGTGTCGTTTCCTTCATAGAATACTTCTACGAAGTTTTCATTTTCATACTTGGTTGTGTAGTTGTATGTGAATTCACCATTAGCATTGGTTGTGAGGTCTACTTCTTCATCTTCTATGATAAGTATTACTGGTGCATTTGGTACTTTGTTACCATTTTCGTCCACTAGTTTTCCTCGGATAGTTGTTTTTTCGCCGAGTTTAGTGTTTTGTGCTGTTACTGTTATTGTGGTGTTATGTTTTTCCACGTGGAAGCTGGTTTTGTTGGTACTGTCTGCGTAGGTGTCGTTTCCTTCATAGAATATTGCAACATGGTTTTCACCTGCTAATGTTGCTGGGTATGTGAATGTGAATGAACCTGTTTCATCAGTTTCTGTGTTTATAGTTTCCTCGTCTATGTATATGATTACTGGTACTTTTATTCCTTTATTGTTTTCATCCACTATTTTTCCGGTTATTGTTGTTTCTTTGCCGAGTGTTGTGTTTGTTGCGGTTATTGTTGCAGTGGTGTTGAGTTTGTCTACCGTGAATATTGTTGAGTTTATTGCATCTGTGTAGCTGTAGTTTCCAGCATATGATGCTACTACATAGTTATGTCCTGTGTATTCTATTTCAGATGTAATTTTGAGTGTACCGTTTTCATCTGTTGTGCCGTTTGCCAGCTTATCATCTACGAGGTATTGTATTGGTGCGTTGCTTATTGGTTTACCTGTCTTGTCTTTGAGTGTGATTGTGATGTTTGTTTTGTCTCCTATTTTTGTATTGTTTACATCAATGTTTAGGATGCTTTCCCTGATTAGTACTGTGAATGTGGTTGTGTTTGTAGTTTTTGGCAGGTATATTGTCTTGTTGAATCCTATTGTAATATTATGTGTTCCTATAATGTTTCCGGTGTAATTGAATTCGTATCCTCCATTACTGTCTGTGTTTGTTGTTGCTATGTATGTTCCGTTAATGTATAGGTCTACTGGTTTTTCTGTGAATGCTACTATTGTTCCATCTGATTTGGTGTAGTATGCTTTTCCTGTGATTGTTGTGTTATCTCCCACGTATATTGGGCTTGTTGCGTTTACTGTTAGTTTATAATCGTGTGGTAATATGAAGTAGTATGTGTTGTTGTGGAAAGTTTGATCTTCATAGTATTGTGATTCGCTGGTCTGGTTTACCACCATTTTTATCACATAATTTTCATCATCTACCTTGAAGTCTTGTACATATGTTTTTCTTATTCCTGTTTCTGCATCTGTTTCTGATACTAACTTGTAATGTTTTCCTTCATCACTCTCATCTACATATATTACTACATCTCCAAAGTCTGGAATGTAACCATCATCCAATAGTCCTGTCGATACATAATTGATAGTGTCTAGAACGATTTTGTTATCCTGGATAATAAAGTTGGAATGGTAATTATCTACAAATATTGTGTTGGTTACATTACATTCTCCATCAATTACAGTAATTTTCTTTTCCATATTTTCTTTAACAATTCTTGAATCATCAAATCGGTTGTTGCTGAAAAGACTGTTATCAATTCTAACATTTCCTAGTGCATATATTATCATATTCCTGATACTGATGTCTTCACCTGTATGTAATATTATATTATCTTTGAATGACGTGTTGTTGATGAGTAGTAGTATGTCTGGATTTGTATCAGAATAATATATTAATCCTGCTTCATAATCTCCTCCACGATTTGCAGTGAAATTAGAATTATCAATAGTTAAATTTGAGTTAGCATCATGATATATTAAACTAGATGCATGTTGTATATTTGAATATTCTTTTGGAAGACCGTTTCCTATGAAGTTACTGTTGTTAATGTATATGTTACTTCCATTATAGTAGATATATTCATAATTATCACTATCATAATACCTATCTGCTGTATTGTATATTATCAGGCCATAATATTCACTTGTATAACTTTCATTATTTACTACATTGTTTGTGATGTTAGAGTTGATAAGATACACATTACCACTATAAGTACGTAAGTTTAGTATTCCTCCTGTTGTACCCTTATTAGAATCAAATACTGAATCAGTAATATTCACATAAGTATCATTTAATTGTGAATGAAAACTAATAACTCCTTCACTATTTATTCTGTTATTAAAGAATTTGGAATTGGATACTGTTAAATTAGTTGAATCCTCTATGTATAAGATATGACCACTAACATCGTTGGCATTACGAATTTGTCCATTGGTATCAAAGGTAGAATTTTCGATAAGAGTATTATTAGAATAACGTATATACAATACACCTTCACAAGCAATATTATCATAGAATGTAGTATTTATTATATTAACATTTTCATAATTATACAGAGTTATCGCTGATTCAGTATGATGAGCTGTTTTACCCGTAGATTCTATTGTTACATTCTTAATCAATATGGAACTGTTTTCTAATTCATTATCGGAATAAATTAAACCGTAATTCATTAGATTGTTTTTGAATTCTGAATTTGTAATACTTATGTTTTTTACATTTTTCGTGTATATTCCTTGATAAGTATGGTAACTATTATAACCATATGTATCTCCATTTGAATTAAAAATGCTCTTATCTACTATAAATGATGTGTTTTCATTTGCATTAATATAATATATTATAGCAGCTTCTTGTCCATGATTTCCTGTGAACTTGGAATCATTAATTGTTATATTACCCTCACTTTCTATCGATATTGCCCCACCAATTGTTGATTCATGAGTTGAAAATATTCCGTTTGAATCAAATTTTGATGAACAGATTGTCAAATCGCTTTCACTGTAACCGTTATAATTTATTGCTCCACCCTGCACTGCCTGATTTTCTGTAAAGTTACTGTTTTCTATAATCACAGAATTATTAGATTCAATATATAATGCCCCTCCAGAAGTTGGCATTCCAATTCTTGAATCATAAACGTGTGAATTGAAGTTACTGTTATTGATAACCAGTTTAGTGTCTTTTGATTCAATCTGTAATTCTTCATCAAATTTGCTGGTATAGTAGATTGCTCCACCCTCATCTGCAATGTTTGATGTGAAATTGTTGTTGTCTAATGTTACATTACCATATGTTTGTATAGCTATTGCTCCACCATGTTTACTAGGTTCCTCTTCAGCATAACCATTTAAATAGAATTCTGAATCTGTTATGTTAATATTACTTTCATTAAATCCAAAGTATACTATTGCACCACTACTTGCACCAGTATTATTTGTAAATGTGCTGTTTTTTATGGTTGCAGTTGCGTTGTTGATAAATGTGATTGCTCCACCATTTAAAATTCCAATGTTAGAATCAAAAGTAACATTTTCAATAACCGTATTGTCTTGAGCGTTAACGATTGCTACTGCTCCGAACGTACCATTGTTTGAGTTGAATTTACTGTTTGTAATTGACATGTTCTGTGGATTTGATGCGGATATTGCTCCAGCATAACTTTCAGCAGTGTTTGATTCGAAGATAGAATTATCTATTATTAAGTTTATTTCACCCATATCCTCGATGCTTACTGTTTCAGTTCCAATTAGGAACTCGTCACCGTTAATGTCTATTGATGTATATGATATTGCTCCGTCGTAATATGCTTGGTTTGTGGTGAATGTTGAGTTGGTTATTTTGGTTTTTCCAATAGTTTCCATGTCTATTGCTCCACCAACATTAGCTTTGTTTGATGTGAATGTTGTGTTGTCAATTTCCAAGTTTGTTGAGAATAGTCCATAGTAGCTTATTGCTCCACCGTATCCTTGTGCTGTGTTGGAGTCAAAGATTGTGTTTGTAATAGTTGTATTTCCTAATGTTTCTATGTTTATTGCTCCACCTGCATTAGTATAGAATCTTTCAGTGTCATCGACCCCATTTTCTGTGAATTTTGACTTGTCTATGATCAGTTTACTTGCAGCTTTACCATAGTACATTATTGCTGCACCTTTGTCTACAAGGTTATGTGTGAATACAGTGTTGTTTATGATTACAGTATTATTGGATCGTATTAGTAAAGCTCCCCCGTATCCATCCACTTCTAAACGAGTTTTTTGTTCCCAGTCAGTAGTGAAATCCCAGTAGGTTACTTCTTTTATGTATTCGTGATCTTCAAATGTTGAATTGGCTATTTCTAGTGTGCTTTTATCATCCCCATCATAGTAGATTGCTCCACCTGCATATGCTCTGTTTGATGAGAAGTAAGTATTGTTAATTTTACTCTGACTATTCTGTATTAATATTGCACCAGCAAAGAAATTTGCATCGTTGTTAATGAAATTGGAGTTTGATATTTCTAGAGTTGAATTTTCCACAAATAATGCTCCTGCCTCACTATCTGCAAGATATGTATAATATTCATCAGGATCAGCTACGAAAGTATATGGACGGAAATCTACCTTGTTGTTATCAAATGTTGAACCAATTATGGTAGCTTTTCCATTACTGACAGATAATGCTCCACCTCTTGCATATGAATAATCATCACCATAGTCTATATTTGGTTTAGGATTTACATATGCTAAATTGTTAATAAAATTAACATTTTCAAGAGTTATATCCGTATTGTTTGTGTAGATTGCTCCTCCACCAACATGTCCAATTGGTTCTCTTGTATTATTACATCCTTTGATTGTAAGGTTGTTTATTACTAGGTTACATGCATGATTTACTATTAGGAATTGTTTTTCGTTGTTTCCATCTATTGTTTTTCCGTTACCATTTATTACGAGTTTTTTTATTGCTTCATTAACTGTTATGGTATCGGTTATTGTATATGTTTCTTCATCTCCGCCCAGGTTTACTGTTGTGTCTTCATCAGCTGTTGAGCTTGTGAGTGTTTCGTATAGTTGTGTGTAACTTGTCACGCTCGTGTTGGCTGCTTCTTTGGTGTTGGTTTGTGTGTTCTTGTTTATGGTTTTTGTTGTTTGTGGTGTGGTGTCTGATTGTATATCTTTGAGTGTTGGTGATGTCTGGTCTGTTGTGTAATTACCTGAATCATCTGTTGCACTTATCACGGTTAAGCTCATGATAAGTATGATTATTAGTGAAATGAAGAAGAATTTCTTATTTATCACCATTTTTTCCTCCTTTAGATTGATGATTAGTTAATTAATGCCACTGTTATAAAGGGGTTTGAATATGTTTTTTTCCATATGTTTTTTCAATAATAATATTGTTTAAAGTATTAATATGAAAGTTAATAATTATTTATATAGTTATTTATTTTATTAATAATTGTTTAATCTAATATAATTTATTTTATGCCCTATTAAAACAACAAAATTAACTATATATAGTTATATTACAAAACTATTAAATTTTATTATAATTTCTTAGAAAATAAAAAAAAATATCCGGCAAACATTCCCATAAAAATCTACAAAAAATAAGATACATATCATTTAAAAATATATCATAAAACGAAATATATTATAGTAAAATTAAAGGAAGAATAAGAAAAAACAACCCACAAAATAACCAATTAAATTTTAAAAAAATATGAATAAACAATAAAAAAAGGATAATAATTAAAATAATCCCAAAATAACCAAAATATGTTAAAATAAGTTATCAAATAACCATTATTCAAATTAGAAAAATATTTTATAAAAAAGAAGCTCTTATAAGAATTAATTACATTTAAATTAAACATTATTCAAATGTTCCATGATTAAAATAGCACTAAAAAAAAGAATAATATTTGCAATCCATATCAAAAAAAAAGAGAGAAAGAGAAAAGTTTGATTAAATTTTAACAATATTACTTGTCTCATTACGCTGTCCAAGGTAAGCCTGACGAGCACCAGTCACAATCATAACATTCTTGATTTTAATATCCTGTTTTACCTGAATATTCTTAAGGCTTAATTTACCATTTACTGCCCGGAAGTTCTGAGTCTTACCAGTTTTAGGGTTAACATAACTTTTACCATTAATTTTAATGTTTATACTACTGTTTCCGATAACATAATTGTTCTTGTAGTCCTTGATATCTGCACTTACTGTTAACATGTTTTTATTGTTTACAGATACCTTGTTAATGTTTATACTTGTTGGACTTCTCTGTATGTTGAAGGTTGCAGTATTCCTTGTGTCCGGGTAGTAAGTGTCACTTACCAGTACAGCCTCTACAGTGTAGTCACGTATTGACCCGTCCTTACTGATTCCACCCATACCAGCCGGTACAGTGTACTTGTAGGTTGCAGTGTTGTTAACAACTTTTACCTGTAAGTTGTTTCCTTTGTTGTCTTTTATTGTTTTACCGTTAACCTTGAATATTACCTTGGTACCAGTACTCATTGCTGTAGTGTTTTTGGTGTTTGGTGTTGTGTCTGTTAGTTTTGCCGTGAATGTTATCTTGTTGTATTGTTTCTGTGCTTTAGGACTTGTTGTTACTGTTAATTTAGCATTTCGTTTCTTGATCTGGGCAGTTACTGTCTTGCTTTTTGCTTCATTGTACTTGTAGCTTCCACTGTAGCTTGCTGTTAGGTTTTTAGTGTTACGCAGGTAAAGGTCAGCATTGATTTTTATTGTTACTATTCCATTTTTAACTTGGAACTTCCATGCACTTGCGTTACTGTCAAATCTACCATCTGTTCGTAGTGTTTTACCGTTTAGTTTGAATACAAGGTTTCCGCCACTGACAGGATTACCCTTAATGTCAGTAATGTGTGCTGTTAGTATGATGTCTTCCCCGATTATTCCATATACTGGATCAACTGTTACTGTTACATTGTTTTTACTTGTTGTGATACTAACTGTTGTACTGGCCGGCGAGTACTTAGCGTTTCCAGGGTAGGTTACTGTGATGTTCTCTGTTCCAGCATTTGTTTTTACTGGTATTACTGCAATACCTTTGTTGTCTGTGCTTGCATTACCAATAATGTAGCCTTTACTGTTTTTAACTGTGATTGGTGCGTTACTTATTGGTGTTCCCATCTTATTATTTAGGGTTACTGTGACTTTGTTGTCGTCTACTGTGCCGTTTTCTGGTATTGCTGTTATAATACTTGTTTTTTCGAGTTCGTCAATGATTTTCTGGTAGTTTGGTTGGATTGTTATTTGTTCGGTTTTATTTGTTCCTGTTATTTCGTTTGTGTCTGGTACTTTTACTGTTATTTTTGTGTTTCCTGGTGGTGTGGTGGTATCTTTTATTAGTATTTTTCCGTTCTTGTCTGTGGTCTTGTTTGTTTTTGAACCGTTTGGTAGTGTTACTTCCACTGTCTGGTCTGGTATTGTTTCATCTTTATCATCTGTTAGTGTGACTTCTATTTCCACGTTTCCTTCAGTGTTATTTTTTACGTTTATTGTGATGTTTGCTTCTTTTTTAATTTTTATTGTTTGTGTTGTTGTGGATGGGTTGTATGTGTCGTTTCCCTGATATGTTATGTTGAATGTGTATGTTCCACTAGTTATGTCCTGTATTGTGAGTGTTGTCTTGTCTTGTATGTTGTGTGCTGCTATGATTTCTCCTTTTTCATCAGTTACTATTACTGTTCCATTGTTTATTTTTTTATTGTCGTCTCCTTTTATGTTAACATTGAATGACAGGTTTCCTACTGTTTGGCTTGTTATATTTGCAGTGGTTGTTGTGTTGATCTTGTCTACGTTGAATGTTGTGTGGTTGTATGTGTCCTTGTATGTGTCGTTTCCTTCATAGAATACTTCTATGTAATTGTCTTTGGTGTGTATTGTCTTGTAATTGTATGTGAATTCTCCGTTACTGGTAGTGTTTAATGGTATTTCTTCTTCGTCTATGAATAGTATTAATGCTGCATTTGCTATTGCTTTTTGTTGTTGGTCACTTAGTTTTCCCTTGATTGTTATGGTATCTCCGATTGTGCAGTTTGTTGCCTGTATTGTTATTGTTGTGTTTAGTTTGTTTACTATGAATGTTGTTATGTTGTGTGATGGGTTGTATGTATTGTTTCCATCGTATAATATGAATACATGGTTTTCGCTGGCTAGTGTTGTGTTGTATGTTATGCTTATTTTACCGTTTTCGTCTGTTTCTTTGTTTATTATTTTTTCGTTTATGTATACTGTTATGTTTGCATTTGCTACTGGCTTGTCTTCATGGTCCTTTAATTCTATGTGGATATTTGTCTGGTTGTTTATTGTTGTGTTTTCTGCTGTTACTGTTATTGTGGTGTTTCGTTTTTCTACATTGAATGTTGTGTGGTTTGTTATTTCGTTTAGATATGCATCTCCCGTGAATTTTATTTCCACGTTATGTTCTCCTAGGGTGTCAACTGTGTGGTTGTAGGAGTATGTTCCGTCCTCATTTGTCCTTGTAGTGTCTATAAGTGTGTTGTTTATCCAGATTTCTATGTCTTTATTTGGTAGTGCTATTTCCTGTCCTTCTTCTGTAATGTAGTATAGTTTTCCCCTGATTGTGGTGTTATCTTCCAGGGTTACATTGTCTGCTGTTACTGATAACAGGTAGTCGTGTGGTAATTTTATATAGTAGATGTTTTTTATGAAGTCGTTTAATCCATAGTATTCTGATTCCTCGGTCTGTGTTACTATTATTTTGTATGCATAGTTTGTTTTACTTGCAATGTAATCCTTGATGTATACGTCACCTGTTTCAGGATCTCTTATTAGGGTAGTGTTTACTCCACCGTTTTCCTCATTAACATATACTGTTACATTTGCAAAGTCCGGAACATAATTGTCACTATTATTCAACACTATCCTATTACCAGATAGTGTGAAAGTGTTCGGAGTGTTGGTTATGAATACACAGTTTGTTACATTAAAGTAATCATATTCATACCAATGATTATCTGGTGCATATATAGCTCCACCACTATTTTCATCGTCTTTTGCAGTGTTTGAATCGAATGTACAGTTATCAATCACTGTCCTTTTATGTCTTGCACTTATAGCTCCACCATTAGTATCCTGACCTATTACTTTATTGTTTTTAAACAATGAATTTGTGATGATTAATTCATTACCTGAAGTCTCTATTGCTCCACCGGTTTCTGCTGCCTTATTGGATATGAATTCACTGTTATCAATATATAGATTTCCGTCATCTGAGTAAATGGCTCCACCACTATTTTCACCATAAACATTATCTCCAAAGTTATTTCCTATAAACTTTGTATGATTTATTGTTACATTACCTCCACCATTATTGATTGCTACACCATATCCATCACTTTCATCTTCATTCTCATATAAAGTGTTTTCTATGAATTTACTGTAAATGACTGTAAGGTTACCATCATAGTTATTGATACATCCATTATTAACAAGATTATTCTTGAATAATGAATTATTCACCAGACATGATGAATCACTTAAACATATAGCACTTCCATCAACTGCTGAATTATTAATGAATTCAGAATTATTTACTAGACAATACCCTCTGATAAGGATAATGCTTCCTCCCTGTGCTGGCTCATCATCACTTCCACCATTACCATTAAATCGTGAATTATTTACTGTAATATTAGCATTACCATCAGCATAGAAGTATATTGCAGAACCATACTGTGCATAGTTTCTTGTGAAATCTGTATCATCTATCAGGATATTTCCTGTTGATGCAAAGTATATTGCTCCACCAACCTCACAATCATAGCCTACTTCACCATTTGAATCAAATAATGAATTTCTTATAATTAATTCGCCATTGTTAGTATTCTTGTAAAATAATCCAGATCCTTCTTCACCAAGATTAGAAATGAAACTAGTATCGGTTATGCTGACATTTCCTTCAGTTTCAATGTAAGTTGCACCTCCATAGCCTGCTTTATTTTCTTTGAATGTGGAATTTGTTATGTTTAAATTACCATTATCGAAACTGTATACATAGAGTGCTCCACCTTTCTCTGCATTATTGTCTGTGAATGTGGTGTTTGTTATATGGACTGTACCGTTAATCATAGCATATAATGCTCCACCATTACTCTCATACCTTGTATACTCATCATTTCTATCAAACAAGGAATCTGATAATATTAGGGTACTGTTATCAGCACCATAATATGTCATGGCACTACCATTTTTACCCAGATTATCTGTGAATGTAACATTTTTTATCAATGTTGTGACATTGCTCATGATAAATAATGCTCCTAATTCACCAGTATTGATATTGGAATCAAATGTATCATTTTCTAGAGTGATGCTTCCCTCAAGGACTTGTAATCTAAGAGCGCTGGTATTGTCCTTATGGGATTTGAACTCGGAATTGGTTATTGTTACATCACAATATGCCAGGATGTCAACTGCTGCACATCTATTATCCTCATTTTCATAATTATTAGAGTCAAATACTGTATTGTTAATAGTTAGTTTTGAGTTCCTGTTTCCGTTACGGTATGTGATTGCACTAGATGATTCTGCCTTATTATTCTTTAATAAACAGTTATTTATGGTGACATTACCACTAGTCCATAGGCCTAATGCCCCACTTTCTACTTTCTCAGTTACTAAACCATTTGAATCAAATATATTGTTTTCTAGCACTAGTATACTGTTATTACCACCATTATAGTCTATTGCTCCTGCACCCCATCCTTCTACCTTGTTTGAAGTGAAGTTAGAGTCTTCTACCAGTACGTACCCATCCGTTTCTATTTGGATACTACCAATATGCGAGTTAAAAAGAAAACCCTCTTTATAACCATTTGATTCGAAATTGGATTTTCTTAGTTGCATGTGACTATCCTTAGATCCAATATAATAGAATCCACTTCCCTGGTATGCTATGTTTTTTGTGAAGTTTACATTATTGAAGCTAATACTACCATTGTTTTCTATGCATAATCCAGCTCCAAGATTGGAGATGACATCATAATTATTATATTCAAATACTGTGTCATTCATGTTGAATGTGCTTCCTTCAGCTCCATTATAATAAATTCCTGCACCTTCTCCTGCTTTGTTGGATGAGAATTTTGTATTTATGATAGTGGTAGTGCCTGCAGTATCTATAAATAATGCTCCACCCCTCTGGTATGTGTTATCGGTACTTAACCCATTTTCGTTGAATTCAGAATCAATAATACTGATATTGTGTTGTTTTCCATTGAAGTATATTGCTCCACCAAACATATTCTGATCTTGATATTCAGGTAATTTAATTTCTTCTTCCAGTATTCCGTTTGATTGGAATGTTGATTTAAACACGTTTAAGTTAGTATTTTTTAATGCTATTGCTCCACCAAAACGGTATATTAAACTTGTATTCACATGATTTTCTGTGAAAGCGGAATTATTAATTGTAATATTACCATTTTCCTGGTATAATGCTCCACCATACATGTCTGTTGAATTACATTTAGTAATTGTTATGTTATTAAGTATTAAGTTACAGGCATGTTTAATTGTCAGGAAATTATGTTTATTGTCTCCATTTATTGTTTTTCCATTACCATTTATTGTTAGTTTGTTTATTGCTTCGTTTAGTGTTACTGGTTTTGTGATTGTGTATGTGTCTGTTGTGCTTGTTAGTGTTACGGTTACTTCGTCACTTGTACTGGTTGTTAGTGTGTTATATAATGTTTCATAGTCTGGTGCTTCTGTGTTTGTTGCCTTTTTGTTTTCTAGTTTTTCTGCTTTTGTGATTGTTTTTGTGTTTTCCTGTAGGTTTGTGCTTGTTTGTGTTTTTTGTATCGTGTTTGTGTCAGTGCTGTTTTCTTGTATGTCTGTTGCACTTATTACGCCTAGGCTTGTGATTAGTATTATTGTTAATATAAGCAGTACTAATTTCTTATTTATCACCTATCATTTCCTCCTTTCTTGTATTTTTTTAGTTAATTTAATATTATTCTGGATTGTGATTTTATGTGATGTTTTTTGAATTTGTTGGATTTTATTATGTATATTCTTATTCTGTTGTTGTTGAATTGTTTATCAGATTAACCATGTTATTATTCATTTTATTTAATTGTTTAAATTAACTATATAATATTATATTAATATTATTATTAAATTTTAACTTATTTTTCAATTAGGTGATTATCCTCTTTTAAAAGCTATAAATGTACTACATGGTATATTAAGAGTCAATTAATGTATGATAGTTATTTAAAAATGAAAAAAGATATAAACAGTGATGATATAGAAAACAAATATAGCAACATTAAAATGATAAAATAATTACATTCTATTGAGGTGTTAAATATGAGCAATCCATACGCTGCATTCTTTATGATCATAATATTCTGCTTCTCTTTATCAGCTGTAATCTTTGCCCCAAGCATACTAACAATGATAATATTTGTTATTTGTTTAATATTACTTATAACAATATGACAAGAAAATGTTTAAAAATAAGGATAATACCATTTTATCCAAGAGTATAATTACAAATAATCATTTAAATACCTTTTTTCTTTTAAAAAAGATATATTATAATTAAATACCCCTTTTTATTCTTTTTTACTATTATTTTATTGTTTAACAGAAATTTTGTCAGGACATATATTGAAGAATAATTATTATTTTTTCTATCTTTAATATAATTAAATTATTAAAAGTCAGTTAAAATGAAATTAAACAGTATTTATGCCAAGTCTCGACCGGAAGTACATTATGTTTGTCATGGAATAGATGAAGAAAGATTACCAAACCAGTATACTCATTATAAACTTACTCATAAGGAATTATTAACATTACTCAGCAGATGAAATTCTTTTCATCATAAAATAGGAGATTGCAAACAGTAATGTTACTACAAATAATTGGGGGGAGAAGGTAATGTCTAAAATATTTTTTTTTAATAAATATGATTGTACGATAGTTATATGAAATTTTCCAGATTACTACAAGTATTTACTGGATAAAAAAAAAATTGTAAGATGATAATTTATCATCTTTCTAAAAAGATTAGATTAATTGGAGTGGATGATTTTCTAGAATATGAATTTTTGTTGTTTTCTATGTTTATGGTTTATTGGAGCTGCTTTGTGTGTTACTTCTTTTAATAGTTCTAGTAGTTTTTCTCTGTCTATATCTTCCATCATATATTTGTTCCATTCCATTTCCAGAGATTTCATTTCTTTTATTATTTCTTTTCCTTTTGATGTTAATGTTACATCGTAGGGTAAATCTTCACTTTTCGTGTTTACTTCTACTAATCCCTTGTTTTCCAGTTTTTGGTATTTTTTGATGAATATGTTCTTATGTAGATTGAATATTCCATTTATTTGTTCTGGTGTTTCTTGTAGTTTTTTGTACTGGTTTATTCTGGCTTTTTTATGTACGGGCATGGAATGTGAATTTGCTTGTTTTAGTAGTTTTATTTCTCTTTTGTGTAAGTGTTGACTGAGGTTTTCTTTGATATAGTTTTCTTTTGATTCTTCAATCAATGATATTAGGGGGTGAGATGATTTCCAGGTTTTCTATTGCTTCTTTGTGTGGGTAATTGTTGTCTTCCAATATGATAACCACTGTTTTATTATATTATTTGTCTGCTAATGTCCAGTAGCATCGTTTTGGTGAAATTATTGTTTCATCTTTTTTTAGTTCTTTCATTATTTTATCTACTTCTTTTTTTTCTACTCCACTGATTTCACTTACTTTTGTAGCATTTAATGGGTCTTCTGAGTTTTTGAATGCTTCTATTACTTTATCTTTGTTGTTCATTTATATATCACCTGTTTCTATTTTTTTTAATACCATGTAAGAATTAACTAAGTTAAGACTTATTATAATATTTAAAACATAAACATATTAATATTTAATGAAATTCATGAAAAAACAGTATTATATCCAAACTTGGCATAAATTTGTTTAGAAATAAAAAGTATTACAAAAAGAGAGTTTATGCCAACACAGCATAGTAAAAAAAAGGAAAAAATCTAATGTGTAATTCGTATAATTCCTTTTATTTTATCAAAGTCTGAATCAAATGATACTATTTTATTAACCTTATTATTCTGCATTGTCTTAAGAATAGTACAATCTGAAAAATTAATAGCATGATTATAATAATTAAATAATTTAATTGACTCTACATAGTCATTACTGGATAATATACTGACAACTCCAATATCCAATAAGGAATGAATGACTTTTTTTCTATCCCAATGATAATTATTCTTCTTTAAACTATTCAAAACTTCTGTTAAAACCGTGTTGTTAATTATCTTATTTTCATGTTCCAACAATGGACGTAACATGTGAGCTTTTTGATGATGCACATCATTATCTATTATTAATCCAATCAAATAACTGCTATCCAAAAAAATCATAAATATCATTTACCTATTAATTATTTATAAGCTTCTTTTTTTAACTTAAGACTGTTAGTTTCTTTGTCAAATACTACTGCACCATCCAAATTTTTTAAAACATCATCATTTGAGTCATTGTCAAAATCTAATAAGTTCTTTACATCATTCATATCCGAAACTGGAATATTTAAATTATCATCATCATTTAATTTTAATTCATCAGGAATATCATCAGATAAATCAATATCATAAGAGGTCATTTCATCTTTTCTATCATTATCCAATATTTTTTCTATTTCTTCAATAGATTTTAAGGGCTTATTAGGTGTAGAATCATTTTTAATACCCTCAAGAATATATTTGTTAGCTAGATTATACTGACTAACCCCAGTAAGCACACTTTTATGTTTTAATTGTTGTTTAACATCTTCATTAATACGTATCGTAGTTGCCATAGAAATACCACCTATAATAACCTATGAAATTTTATATATAAATATATTTATATACAAATCTACAACAATTGAGACTTGGCATAAATTTGTTTAGAAATAAAAAGTATTACAAAAAGAGAGTTTATGTCAACATTCTATAATTCTAAAAATTACCTGGAAAAATTAGATGATTACTTATGCACATTATGAAAACAGTCTTAAATGTATATTTCTTATATAGTTCATATATATGTTGTAATATAAATTCTATTAAAAACACAATTTATCAATAGCTTAATTAAAAAATCATCAACTATTCCAATAATCATTATTATATCTGAACTTTAAAATAACTCAAAAATTACTATAACATATGACATTCACAAAAAAATAAAAATAGGAATGCTGACAGCACCCATTACAACATGTTACAATAAGAATACTGTCAACAATACATAATTAACATTAACTATATTAAATCAATCATTATTCTTTTATTGCCGCCAGTTCTTCATGGAATTCGTTCATTAACTTCTGGAACTTTGAACCTTCCGATGCGGATACCCATTCATAACGGAACCTTCTCTGATCAATACCCATCTCATCAAGGATGTAACGTACCAATTGTGCTCTTCTTCTCCACTTATAATTTCCTGCATCATAGTGACAGTCACCTATATGACATCCTCCTACAAATACCCCATCTGCTCCCTCATGGAATGCCTTGAATATCATTTCTGCATTTATTCGTCCAGAACACATCACACGTATAATTCTAATGTTTGGCGGATAAGCCATTCTACCTGTTCCAGCATTATCTGCTCCACCATAGCAACACCAGTTACAACAAAATCCTATTATTTTTATTTCATCATCATTCATACTATTAATCCTCCACCACAACTTATTCTGTTATTTCCTCTTTAAGTCCACTGAACATTGGTGCCTTATCATCACTACAACCGGCAACATATCCTGTTTCTTCTCTGTAGCATAATTGAACTTTCTGATACATCTTTGCTAATGGTATATCCATTGGACACACGTCCTCACACTGGCCACAGTTAATGCAACTGAATGCCATATGTGATAATCTTATTCCATGCATTAATAGTGGGTCTGGTTTTTCATAATCTTCTTGCTGCAAATGTTCCTTTTCCAGGGAGCATGTTTTACAGTTACATATTGGGCATACATCCCTGCACCTGTAACATTTTATGCATCTTGTAAGTATTGAGTTAAATTCCTCTGGTGTCGGATATTCTTTTTCCAGTTGTGTTTTCTGTTTCTTCTTAGCCATTTTCTTCATTACATTCTCTATTTTAGAACGTATTGCGACTTGTTTTTCGCTTGCTTCCTTAGTTTCTATGTATCCCTTGTCTATGGCATTTTGTACTATTTCTTCTCCCCGTGGAGTGTTTATTTCTACGAATGTGTATCCCTTGCTTGATCCCCAGTTTCCACAGGCTATGTCTGCTTTTCTTGGTATTTTTAATTCGCATCTTTGGCAGTTGTTTCTTCTTCCGTATCCTTCATCTTCGAGGTCGTCTATTTTCACTTCTTTTTCTTCGCCATCGTCTAGTTCTATTATGAATTTTCCTTTGCTGATTTCTTCACTCACTACTCTTTTTGGGTCTACATCATAGTATAATTGTATCATTTTCTCTGCTGTCAATGGGTTTACTGTTCCGCCACAGTTTAATCCTATGATGAATATGTTGTCCCTGTTTATTCCTTTTCTTTTTATTATTTCATCGATGGCCATTAGGTCGCATGCCTTGGTGGTTACTGCTATTTTTTCGTCTTTTAGGTATTGTGCTATCAGGTATGATGTCATTATTGGTGCACAGTGCAGTGATCCTGCTGTTTCTATTAGTTCTTCATTGGTGGTTGAGTATGCTGGTATTCCATCATACACGTCTTCTCCTTTTTTAAGGTTTAATACTCCATCGATCTTTTCTTGTTCGAGTAATGATAGAAGTATTGCTGTTACTGCTCCACCATTTTCGCATTTTGATAGTATTTCTTCATCTGTTGCTTTTATTTGTAAATATTTCATCAATTCCACCACCATTATATGTTGTTTGTTATATTTTCAAGTATTTCTCCAACTGTTTTTAGGTTATTGTTTTCATCATTGATTGCATCTTCATAGTATTGTGTTGTGCCCATGGTATTTGTGTAGGATCCTCGTTTTTCGCACCATTGTTTTACTGGTATCTCGTTTTTGTTTCCTTTGGGTTCTTGTGTTATTGTTATTGTTTCTTTATCTTTTATGTTATATTCTTCATAGTTTTCCTTTTCTTCGTTGATGAATATTAGTAGTTTTGAATCCTGTATGGTGTCTGTAACATCTTTTTTGCTTGTTTTTTCTATTTTTTCCAGGATTGAGTAGCTGTTGGGATTTTTTAGTAATGGCAGTAATTTGATGTTGTTTTCTTCTGCAAAGCTTATTATGTCTTTGTAGTTTTCAACTTCGTTTAGAATTAGTATTGTTTTGGGGGTTAATTTTATGTCTTTTAGTGCTGTGGTTATGTTTTCAAGTGAATCAATTTGTAATAGTTGGTCGGAGTTGTATCCTGTCAGGTTTTTGTTGGTGTTTATGTTTATTGTCTTTGCACCGTTTTGTTGTGCGTGTATTACTCTTCTGGCTATTAGGGTGTTTTTCCTGTATATGTCGCCTATGATTATGATTTGTTCTGCTTCTTCTATTTCTTCATAGGATGTTATTAATTTTTTGTCTGTTTTTGTGAATCCGTCTTCGTATGATAGGATGTTGTAGTTGTTTTTGTTTGTGAATTTTATTATTTCTTCCAGGTCTTCGTTATCTGTTTTTCCTGAGGTGATTATACTTATCTGGTTGTTCTGGTATTTTTTGATGGTTTGTGCTATTTCTCTGATTTTGTTTTTGTAGTCGAAGTTTTTTTCTTGGTTGTTTTCTTTGATTCTTTCTATGTATTCTATGCAGTTTTTACAGTTTTTTCCTTCGTTTATTGGATGGTTTTTGTATGGATTGATTCCCATTATTTTTCCATCCTTGCTTATGAGGTTAATTCCACAGCCTATGCTACATTGGGGACATATTGTATGGTTTATTGTTAACATGTCGTTTTCACCTATTATAAGTAATGTTGATTTTTTTATTATATTTTTAAGTAAATATTGGGGCATGTTTATTTTTAAGGTTGTTTATAATTTTTTTTATGCTTGTTTAAAATTTTGAGGATATTCTTTTAGTCTCCTACTCTTTTGAACATCTTCTATTTTTTTGCTGGAAATTATAATATTTACTTAATATTATATATGAATATTTGTAAAATATAAATATTATGATTAATCATTACAATTATGATTTTTATATAAAAAAGATAATACTTTTAAAAGATATATCAAAAAAAAGTTAAAAATAAAAAAAATTAAAAAATGGGAGATTATGAAAAAAATAGAATAAAACAAATTATTCTATACTTATACTTTCAGTGCCAGCACTAGGATTTTCATTACTACTAGAACTTCCTGAACTGCTTGAACCTGAACCACTGTTTGAATTTGATTGACTTCTATAATGTTCATGATCCGTGTTTACTTCTGTATGAACTTCACCTGAATCTATTATATGACCATTACTGTTTGATCCACTCTTATCTATTTGAGCGGAAGAATTTTCAACGTGGCCCTGCTGGTTTACAAGATTTATTGTGTGAGGCACATCATCTATGTCTTCATAGTCAACAACAAGAATTCCATTTTCATCCCAATGAGTATGATGCTTGAATATATTTATTCCTTCATGCCCTAATGCAGCTATAAAGTCTGCAAAGCTCATATGTCCTAAGAGGTATTCCTCGTATAAGTAAATGTATAAATGTTATTTGTATATTTTTCCTTCATCCTGATATGAATATCCACTGCTTTGTTGCCTGTTTCTGTTGTAATAATTGTTTCTTGAATACCAGTTATACCTGTTATACCTGTTATATCGGTAATTATAGCTGTTATACCTGTTATATCCACTTATTTGATTATTAGAATATCCGGACTGCAGATAGGAACCTTGATTACCATCATTTCTGTTATATCCATTATTATATGGATTTGATGTATACGGATTGTTTGGAATACTTGGACTATTTGAAGCATTACCAAGTACATTCAATGAATCTCCTGTATCATTAAGGTTTTGCTCGTAAAGTTCAAAATACTTACTCATATTTATTAATTCCCAACCCCACTTGAAATGTACAAGTTCTGTATGTTCATCAAAGGTAATATTATCCTTTTTCTCATCATCTTCCGGAACGTGAACTATAATATCATCATCTTGCTCCAAAGTATGATTTTCTACAATGATTATATTACTTGACTGATAAGTATTTGTAATAAATACAATATCCTCAGTTTTTGTTTCATATGATGCAACATATCCTTCAGGAACTCTAAATTCATTCACTGAGTAAAGAATAGTTTTTCCATTACTATCATATTTATCCAAATGTGTGAACACGTGCATCCACATATTTTCTTCGTTCAAAATTGTTGATGCTATATGTTTACCGTTAGCATATAAGTTCACCATAATTGGTTGTGGCTGTGTAGTGTTAGCTCTCCAATTTTTAACTACAGTGAAAGTTAATACTTACCTTCACACTATCATTTAATGGATAAGTGTTAGTTATGATAAATCCTTCTTTCATGTTTCCAGTATAATCTACCATGTAACCCTCAGGTATTCTGATTTCATCTATCGTGTAAACTATCTGTTTACCGTTAGCACCATACTTGTCAAGGTTACTGAATGTATGAGTCCAACGATTACCAGCTGATAGTTTTGTACTGGTTATGTGCTGTCCATTAGCCATTAAACTTACAGTTATTGAATCTGGTATTTTATGTCCATTGTTTTCCCATACTTTGTGTACTGTGATGTTTACTGTTTCCTTGTTTTCTTCAACTTCTTCATATTCATAGGTGTTTGTAATGGTAAATCCATTATGCATATTTCCTGAATATGTAGCCGTGTAACCTTCAGGTATGGTTATTTCATCTACTCTGTAGTGTATGATTTCTTTGTTTTCATCATGTTTTGGAAGTCCTGTGAAAGTGTAAGTCCAACTATTATCTTCAGATAGTGTTGCTGATGCAATGGTATGACCATGTGCTATTATGTTCACAGTTACATGTACCGGATTCTTGTTACCAGTATTTCCCATACTTTATGTACAGTAATGTTTACTGTTTCATTTTTCTCTTCGATTATTGTATTGTATATATTGGTATAGGGTACTCGAAAAATAGCTTATAAAATAAGTATTATTAAAGCTTATTTTCATGATTAACCATATGTATATGTTGTTATATTTTTAAGTACAAAAAATTAGTTCTTAATTCATAAAAATAGGGTCAATAAGTATAAATTTAGATAAAACTGACCCAAAAATATGTTTATTGACCAAAATACTTAAATATTTCGATAAAAGATCAACCAAACAAATATTATCAAGAAATGGTGTAAAAAATATCAACAAAATGATAGATTCTATGAAAATTATACTAATAGCATTGTTTTATAATTATACAATATCAGATACAGTTCGTGAAATAAATCGAGATAAAAAATTACAAACTCATTTTAAAATACAAAATAATTTTACAGAACAACAATTTTACGATTATTTTAATCGTTTTGACCCATAATTATTTAATAATATAACAAACAGCATATGTTCTAGAATAAATAAAGAAAATAGGAATCCAATAAGAACGTTTATAGTTGATGCAACCTCTGTAGAAGTAGATATAAACACGATCAAAAAATACATATCTCAAGAAGAATTAGATAAATTGAAACTCAAATGGAGATTTTCTAAAACTAAAAACTATTATATAAGATTTAAAGTAACAGTAACACTTGATAAAGATACATTATGCCCAGTATCCATTCTTATTCATCCAGGATCACCACATGATTCCGTACTTTATGAAGAAGTACTAAACGAATTAAAAAGAAGAAGACTTTTAACAAAAAGAACATCATTATACCTAGATAGAGGATATTACTATTAGAAAACTATAAAATAGGAATTAACCATTATAACATAGTTCCAGTAATAGCACCAAAATACAAAAATACAATACAAAAAATAAAAGATAATCTAGCTTATCCTCTCGAAATATTCAAAAATAAGAAAGTAAATAAATTAAAAAAAGAGTACATAACATTAAAAACCATCTTAATAAAAAAATTAGAAAACTGGAAAAAACTAAAACCTGTACGAGGATTAATAGAAGATTTTTTCAAAGTAGCCAAAGATGCATTCGGTTTAGGCAAATTCCACAAATATACAACCAAATCAATAAGCAAATACATATATCCATGCATATTATTAACAACAATCTGCATACAACAAGGTTACAATACAAAAACCAAAATGCAACAACTAGCAGAAGGAAACATAGAACTACGGCCAGTAATAAAACACAGAAGAAAGAAAAAACAAAAAACAGAACAAAAAACAGAACAAAAAACAGAACAAAAAACAAAAAATCCACGTGTACCCTACAAAAACAACCAAACAACACTAGACGACTTCACAAAAGAACACCAAACAACACTCTTGCATTCAGTTAAAATCGAGTACCCTATAATAGATAATAAAAACATATAGTATATTCAATAACATCTAAATTCTAAAAATAATATAATTCAACACATGTAATAAATAAGAAATAATAGTGAATAATACTGGAGGATTATAGAACATGTCACATAGATCAACAGTCATATACGAAGCAGAGGAAGTAGAAGCAGGTCGTTTAAGTATAGAAGATTGTGAATACCCAGAAGAAGTATTGAATGAATTAAGCGGGTCAGATTTTGATTCCAGAGGTTATATAATTCCCCATAACATGAACTGGGATAATAATTATGATTACAAACCACAAGAAAACAATGAACAAAACAATCATGACAAAACGTGCCTTGGAATCTGTTGTCTATTATTCCTTATATTCTGGTTTTTCTCAGTGCTAACATACCATCCAAACATATGAATAAAATTATGTGCAAAAAAAAATACTAGGGAGAGGAGAAATGTAATGTAATCAGTCTAGTTCATCTAGCATCTGTTTTGGATTTTTTACCTGATTTACCTTATCAAATGCTTTAATGATAATTCCTTCTTCATCAATCAGGTATGTAGTTCTTTCAAGCCCTATTGTTGGCCGAGCAAACATTTTTCTTCTCCTTCAATACATCATATTGTTTTATAACTTCCATTTCCCGTGTCTGAGAGTAATATGAATGGTAACTTGTATTCTTCCAGGAATCCTTTCTGTGTTTCTACACTGTCTCTGCTTATTCCTATTATTGTTGCTCCTTTTTCATCAAACTGTGGATATAAGTCCATGAATGTGCATGCCTGATTTTTACAGCCAGCTGTTGTGATTTTATAGAAGAAGTATAATATTATTTTTTGTCCACGAAAACGGATAGTTTTCTGGTTTTTCCATCATAATCGGGTAAACTAAAATCTGGTGCCTTTGTTCCAACTGTTAACATATTTTATTCCTCATTTAATCTTAGTTTAGTGTTTGTCTTTTCTAGATTATAAGATTATTTATATAGGAAGTAATGATTTAATTTTTAATAAATTCTCCGAAAAATTAAAGTATCCAAAAAATAAAAAAACATGCATGTTGTGTGGAAAGGTTTTACATCATATTTAATATTTTTCTAATATAAGAGTGTTGGCATAAATTCGTTTTTGTAATACTTTTTTATGTGGATGAAACTTTTTTTTTAGTATGATTGTTAAGTATGTATAGGAATATGAAATATATTACTTATCAAGACCCCCTTGATTACTTACCAAGACCCCCTTGATTACTTACCAGCTGCTCTTGGATTAAACTTATATACATTTTATTCTATAATTTATATTATCGAAGTCATAGAATTGTTGTTTATGAAATTCTTTTCTTGATTTTCGGTTTTAAAGTTAATGGAGTGAAATAAGCAGTATTAATTATTATGATAGATGAAAATTGTATATATTTAACTCAAAGTACTCTTATTAGAGGTCTTTCTAAGAAACAATTCAATGTTTTAGTGGATATTTCATTGAAATTAAATGATTTACGAAATTGTGCTATAAAAACTACTAAATTAGATAAATGTGCTGATGATAAACATTTTAAACAGTTGAATTTCAAATCAATAATCACTAAAGTTAAAACTGAATTCAGTAAAGATTATTCACTTATTCAAGCCAATATAGCAAATAATGTTATTAAAAAACATGTTGAATCTTTTAATTCTTATGTTGCATTAAAAAATAAAAGCATCGATAATGAATATAAACGACCATCAAATAAACCTAAAACCAGAGATAACCGTTTACATAATATCATAATATCAAATGAGTCAATAACTTCTTCCAAGAAAAAATTAGCCCAGGGTTACATTGAATTACCCTTAAGCAGAGAATATAAAAAACAATTAAAATCCAAAGATTGCAGACCACGTATTAGAATTCCTGAAAATATACGTGATAAAAAGATTATACAAGTAGAAATTATACCATTAAAGAATGGACAAATGTTTAAAGCCAATTTCACATATCAAATGGAAAAAGAGTCTCTAGGTTTAGATGAAAGTAAAATGATGGGTATTGATTTGGGTGTTAATAATTTTGCAAGTATTGTTACAAGTGAAGGGACCCCATACATTGTGGGCGGGCGATTTTTAAAAAATCAAATAGCCTTCAAATGCAAAAAAACAGCACAATATCAATCAATACTAAACAAACAGGGACTAAAAACATCCAAACGATTACAAAAAATAAACACCAAATTTAAAGCAATACAAAACAACTTCCTAGATCACACAACCAAATTCATAATAGAAACATGCAAAAAACAAGACATAGGAACCATAATACTCGGATACAACAAAAAATTCCAATACGAAACAGATATGGGAAAAAAACAAAACCAAATATTCACACAAATAGCTTTCAAAAAATTCATAAACAAACTAGAAACACAATGCCAAAAATACGACATCAAACTAATTATTACCGAAGAATCATACACAAGCAAAAGCAGTTTCCTAGACAACGACATATTACCAACCTACAAAGCAGATGAAGAAAAAAATGAGGAATATAAATTTAAAGGAAAACGAATAAAAAGAGGACTCTATAAAACAAGCACCGGAATATTAATAAATGCAGATATCAATGCAGCATGTAATATTATACGTAAAAGTAAGCAGAACTTCCCCAAGGAACGACTGTATAAGTGGGCACGGACTGCCCCTGGGAAAATCAAAAAAATACAAGACTATTTTCAAAAATAAACAATAAAAGAAAAGGGTTTTGTTATATTTGATTTGAACAAAGACATAATGCTGGTTATCATTTTGATAAAAAGGTTAATATTTTTTCGAGTATTACTTTTTTTCTCTTGAAACTAATTTATGCCAAGTCTCTATAAAAGAACTTTAATATCCTATTGTACATTAAATTCACAACATATATTTATGATATTAAATAATTTCACAAAAAAATAATTAATAGAGTATTGATAGAAGTATTATTATAAAAATTTTTAGGTGAGAATTCATGGTTCAAAGATTATATCGTTCAGAAAGCAATATCTGTATTGCAGGAGTTTGTGGTGGAATAGGAGAGTACCTTAATATTGATCCAGTGATTGTAAGATTATTATGGGCTGTTTTCACTGTTTTATTTCCTGGAGGCATTTTAATTTACATATTAGCTTGTTTAATCATTCCTATAAAAGAGAATAATGTGAAAACTAAAGTTAACATAACTTCTGAAAAAGACGTTGAAGATGAGACTAATACTGTAAAAGATGAAAAAGATGTAGTTAATGTTAAAATAGAATAAGATTTTTATTTTTAAAATTTATATCTCCCATATACTAAATAATAATAAAAAAAAGATATTGTCATTAAATGTTAATAATAGGAGAAACCATAATTTACAATAAAATATTTGAAAAAATTAGAGATGCTTATATATGACTAGAGAAAATGAAAAGAAAATGACCATCATAGGAGGTACCCGAGGTCTGGGAAGATGGTTGGCAGAACATTTGAAAGAAAAATATGATATTACCATCACCAGTCGTAACAAAAGTACAGGAACAGAAATTGCACAGGAAATAGGGGTAAATTATAATTGCAATAACATTGAAGCCATACAAGATGCTAAAATAATTATTTTCAGTGTTCCTATTGAGAGTATGGTGAAAACTATCGAGGAAGTAGCACCATATGCTCCAAAAGGGTCAGTGCTTATGGATGTTGCGAGTATAAAAAGCGAAGTTTCAGATGCTCTTGAAAAGTTTGCACCAGAAGATACGGAGATTGTACCAAGTCATCCTATGTTTGGTCCTCGTGTTCCCAATCTTAAAAAGCAAATAATAGTATTAACACCAGTACAGGGCAGGTCAAACAATTGGTTGCCACGAATTAAGGAATTTTTAATAGAAAATAAGTGTGAAATAGTAGAAACTACACCTGAAGAACATGATAAATATATGAGTATAGTTCAGGGCCTTACTCATTTTTCATTCATTAGCTTAGCTGCTACCATTAAAAAGTTAAATATTAATGTTAAAAAATCTAGAAATTTTTCAAGCCCTGTTTACAGTTTAATGCTTGACATGGTTGGACGTATAGTTTATCAGAATCCTTATCTTTATTATTCCATACAAAAAAATAACCATGAAACAGAAAATGCTAGGCAAACATTAATAGATGAAAGCATATATATTTCTAACTTGATTAAAAATGAAGATGAGGAAGATTTTGTTAAAATTATTGTTGAATCTGCAAAACATTTAAATGATGAAAAAGAATCCTTGAAACGTTCAGATTTAGCTATTAATATGATTAACCGTAAGATTAATCTTCTCAAGAAATCTGTTGGAAAAGAGATGGGCTTGAAACATCATTTCACTAATGAAGTGTATGTTGGAATTATTTCTGATGTAAAATCTAAAAGTGTGGCTCTTCGAACTTCAGAGGATAATGTGATTGACTTAGATATTTCAAATGTTGACATATTATCTGATGAGGATATTCAGGAATGGAAAAAGAATAATATTAATTTAGAATATTTTGATTTATCTGTACTGTTTCCTCGTAAATGTGATGATGAATTCTTGATTAAAATGTTTAAGAATATTGAACCTGTTATTGATGTAGAAATAATTGACAGGGATGATAATCAGGTTAATGACTCGTTCTCATGTTTTACCTTCCATTATTCTTTATTTGATGTGAAAGATAAGGATTATGTTGAACAGTATGTTGAATCTGTTGGTGGTAGTATACTGTAATCTCCCCTTCCCCACTATAATACTATTTTTTATCAAATTATCTGTTTAATAATATGATACTATCCCTTTCTCTACTAAAAATATTAGATTACACTAAATAAAATTTAAAGGAAAAAATAATTTTCATTTAATAAAAAAAAGGAGTTTCGAAGGGGTGGTGAAAATGTTATTCTGGGTATAATTGTGAGAATGCATGTAGGAAGAAGAATAACGAAAATGCTTCCAACAATGATGATAACAGACAACCAAGTGTATGTTTAGCTTCTAAAAAGACTATAATATTTGATATAATTATACACAGAACCATTACTAAGGCTAAAAATTGCAGATACCTCGTTACTCCTATCTTTCCAACTATACCACCTATATATCCGAGGTCTAATATTTGTCTGAAATTATGATTTACTTCTAAATCTACTTTACCTATAGTACAAAATGTAAACATTACAGTCAATATAAGGATGAATATTAGTAATGCTGTTACTATTATATCCATACTGTGATTCATTAACAGTTGAGGTGCTGATCCAATAATTTCTATTACATTTGAATGTTCATATGCTACCAGAAGATGGGCTGTACGATTTGGAATATCAACAATACCTTGAATTGCTGCTATTATCGCCACTATAATTGCTGTAATTATTATGGTTATTGCAAGATAGTATGATTCTAGTATTGTGTCTTTTACTGATTCATCAAGGGCTTTTCTTAATGATAATTTTGGAAATCCTTTATTGGCCTTTATTGCATGAAATATAATTTGTAGATTAATTCCAAGAGCTATTAAAGGTAATATTAATGCTATAACTGATATTATTACACTGCCGTGATGGTGTGCGAAGTGTTCCTGAACTAGTTCCGCTATTAGAAATAATAATGTTACTATTGCAAAATGTTTATAATATCTTATAGGAAATAGTAATGATTGTTTAAGTATTTCTACATTTTTCATATTTCTTTCCCCCCATTTTTCTTATATATATGACTTTTATGTTATCATTATATATTTATGACTTTTGGATTAATATATAAGAAAACAGTTTATGGCTCTGTAGAAAACCTTGCATTGAGAGAAATATGAGTAATAACCCAAATATAGTTTTTTTACAGAGGGAAATATTTTATTTCAATATTCTCCTTTCTTCATCATAATACAATTCTCACTCATATTGAGTAATCATATTTTTCATTTGATTCCTGCCTAATTGCCGCTAATGCTAAGCATAGTAAGTGGTACAGGCGATCTCCGGGAAACCCTCGGTTCACATATAAAATACTTTGTTTATATAATTATATTTTTTTTAATCCTTCTCGTTGTATGTTTTTGGCTGCGTTTATGTCTCTGTCATGTGTGTTTCCACATTGTGGACATGTCCATGTTCGGTTGTTTAGTTTTAACTTGTCATTGTAGTATTGGCAGTTGTTGCATGTTTTACTGGAGGGGTACCATTGGTCAATGTGTATTAGTTTTCTTCCGTGTTCATATGCTTTTTGTTCTATTATTTTTGTGAACATGTGCCATGATTTTTCTTGTATGCTCTTAGATAGTCTGCTGTTTTTTAGCATGCCTTTGATGTTTAGTGTTTCCATGCAGATTACTTGGTATTTTTCTGTTAATTGTTGTGCTATCTTATAGAAGTGATAGTCTAGTATGTTATGTCTTTTTTCATATGTTTGTGCTATTTTCTTTTTGATTTTATTGTAGTTTTTGCTGCTAAATTCTTTTTTGGATAGTTTTCTTTGTAATCTTCGTATTTTATTGTGTAGTTGTATGATTTTGTTTTGTTGTGGGAAAGGTATTATTTTGCCCGTGTTTATTGTGACAAAACGTGATACTCCCAAATCTATACCACAACTACGATTATTAGTCTTATAAACATGTCTTGTAACATTTTTACATAAGATAGAAATAAAATATTTGCCTGATGCTTTTCTTTTAACAGTTACAGATTGTATTTGACCAGTTATCTTTTGATGGGTACGAAATCGGATCCAACCTACCTTAGGAAGACGAATAAATTTGTCCCTAATTCTGATATTGTTATTGATATTATGGGTTTTATAAGATTGTACAGGATTATACTTGCTTTTATAACGT
Organism: Methanosphaera sp. ISO3-F5; assembly: GCF_034480035.2. Classification (NCBI taxonomy): domain Archaea; kingdom Methanobacteriati; phylum Methanobacteriota; class Methanobacteria; order Methanobacteriales; family Methanobacteriaceae; genus Methanosphaera; species Methanosphaera sp. ISO3-F5. The sequence goes on along the minus strand of NZ_CP118753.2, from coordinate 917,576 downwards.
GGATACTTGCTGATTTGGTTAAAAAATCTGTTAAATGCATTTTCTAAATTTTTCAATGATTCAATTAAACCTGTGGAATCAACTCGTTTTAACCAAGTTTTAGACTTTTTTAGCTCAGTTAACATAGCTGAACAATCATAAAAAGACAAATACACTCCATTTTCAGCATATACTTTCTTTTTGGCATCCAGAAAAGTATTAAAAACAAACCGACAACAACCAAACTGATTGGTGAAAAAATTCTCCTGAACCTCATCAGGATAAATACGAACAACAAAACTCTTATACATAACAACTTTCAAAAAAATACACTAAATAATAAAATATTAAATATAGATAATAAATTATTACTTATTGTATAGTTAATAATTATTCGATAATAGTATTTAAATATTTTGATAAAAAGTATTACTTTTCACACTTTATTCATATGATTTCTACAGGGCCAATATTATAAAAAACCTATTGAAACTAAGCAAGTACTTGACTTATTACTCCTTCATTGTAAGTTTCTATTTTAACAATTTTTCCATCTTGTAAATATTCAAAATTGTATTCTGTTTTACTGTCATCACTTTCAGTCCAGAAATATCCATCTTTTCCTGCAATAGATTTTTTCTGAGCATTAGGTAAGTTTATTGTGTCAATTGTTCCGTTGTTTTTGTATCCAACTTTGATGTCAGGTTTGTCTGCACCGTTAGCGAAATCTGCTGCAACTTCTGTATCTACTGTTGTTCCATCTATGTGTTCTGCATCTCCTGCTGTGGAAGATTCTTGGTCAGCTTCTACTTGATTATATCCTGTTGGAATTTTAAATTGTAAACCACCAAGGGTTAGTACTCCATTTTCGAATGTTTTATTAGTAACAGGTACATCATCAGCACTTATTGCTGCCATTGTACAGGTTACTGCCATTAAAACCAATCCTAAGATTAATAGTTTTTTAATGCCATTTGCTTGTATAATCATCATTCCCATTAACTTTGATTTCAGTTTTCTTTTTAATATAATTTATTTATGGGAGAAACTTGTTCTCACATAATTATAACTATAAATAGGGGATTAAATGTTGTTTAGTATTGCTAACATCAATTCGATGGTATTTTCAATATCCTCTGCACTTGCCACACTTACAGGTGTATGAATATACCTGGTAGGTACACTTATCACACCAGTGGTAATTCCTTCCCGGTTCAAGTGTATGGCCGTTCCATCGGTTGTTCCACCATCACTTACTTCTAATTGTATGCCAATATCATTCTTTTTTGAAGCATTTATTATCATGTCCTTCATGACCTTAGGAGTGATTATTCCATCCCCGGACCTGTCTGCAAGTATTACTGCAGGTCCTTCTCCCATCTTACATGGTGCTTCTTCTATTGTTATTCCAGGGTGGTCTCCACATAATGTTGTGTCTAGTGCAAACGCGTAGTCCGGATTTAATGTGTAACTTGACACTTTTGCCCCTTTCAGTCCTACTTCTTCCTGAACAGTTCCAACTCCATAAATTGTTGCACGACTTTCAACTCTTTTCATCACTTCCATCATCACATAGCATCCAATCCTGTTATCTAATGCTTTTCCCATAACCTTATTGTTAGGATATTCTTCGAAGAAACTTCTGAAGGTTATCATATCTCCAATGGATACCATTTCTTCTGCTTCTTCTTTGTTGTTTGCACCTATGTCGATGAACATTTCCGTGTATTTTATTACTTTGTTTCTTTCTTCTGGTTTTGTTACATGTGGTGGTTTGGATCCTATTACTCCAGGTACTTTGCCGTTTGCTGAGTGTATGATTACTGCCTGGTTTATCAGCATTTGATCGTTGATTCCACCAATTTTTATGAACTTGATAAAACCGTTGTCGTCAATGTATTTTACCATTAAACCGATTTCGTCCATGTGTGATGCTAGCATTACTGTTGGTGCTCCTTCTTCACCTTTTTTTGTGGTGATTAAGTTTCCCATTTCATCAGTTTCTATTTCATCTGTGCAACTTTCCAGTTCTCTGCTTATTATTTCACGCATTTTTTCTTCGTTTCCTGATATTGCAGGTGTTAAACTGAGTTCTTCTAATAGTTTCATATTTCTTATTGTTGTCATCGTTATTCTCCTATTTGCTATATTTATTTTTTATCCCATATTAACCTTCTAAAAATGTATTTTGTTAATAATTGAAAAAAGGTTTTCTTCCATGATGGCATTATAATTTTTATCATTTACTTCCAGTTCTAGTTTTCTGGCAAGGATCTTATCTTGCTTATAATCATTTTGGTTAATGGATAAACAATTATTTCATATACTGTTTTAAAAGCTGCTTGAGCTATTATCATGGTTAATAGGACTCCTATTGGCATTGTACCAATAAATGCTATTGTTATGAATATTATTGCATCTAATCCTTCCCCACATATTGTTGATAGTATACAACGTGCAAAGAGGTATTTGTCAAATTTTTTCTTAAGGTATACCATTACGTAAGCATTTACTAAGCTTCCAATAAGATATGCTGAAAAGCTAGCTACCAGTACTCTTAAACTATTACTTAACACCATTTGAAATGCTTCTGCTCCTTCAAAAAATACTGGTGCGGGCAATATTATGGCAATATTGTATAATATTACTGCTAGGAAATTCATTATAAATCCTAGAAGAATTACTTGTCTAGCTTTCTGAAATCCATATGTTTCTGCAAGTACATCATTAACTATGTATATTACGGGAAATATTATTACTGCAGTAGGCAATACTATATCAAGCATTGTGAAAGTTTTAAAGGCTAAAATGTTACTTATTATCAGACTTGCAGTTGCTATGCCTGTAAGTAATGCATATACTTCTGTTTTATTATACTGATTTTGATTCATATAATATTATATTTATCTATTGAATTTAATATTAAGTCTCTTAAAAAATGAAACTATAATAGACCAATTTCATATAATAGGATAAAAATTAATTACAAAATCATTCAGGAATAGTATCGAATAAAAATATTATATAATTATGTATTATAAAATAATTATAAATAATCATTAGCCTAATATACAAGAATATTGTTTTAATCATTACAATTATCAAGGATTATAGTCACATACTGATAGTTAAGTTGATAATATGAAATTAATCAAAGTAGATCCAAAATTAGAAGAACTATATACTATCAATAGATTTATTCAGGAGATTATTCAAAAAGAGGATTTTGAAGTTACACTTATTACTGAAGAGATATTTGTTAACATAATTAATTATTCTGATGCAGATTACATTAAAATCTCAGCAGATTTTAATAATGAAACCCAACTTTTATGCTTGGAATTTATTGATAATGGTGTTAAATTTAATCCACTTGAAAAAGAGGATCATGTTGCTCCGGATACTATTGAAGAAACTGAAATTGGTGGGTTAGGTATTCATTTTGTTACAAATCTTGCAGATTCGATAAAATATAATTATGATACTGAAAATCATTTAATAATAACTAAAAAAGTGAAGTAGTATGAAGACTAAAATAAAGAATTTTATAATACCATTCATATTGATGGTTATAATTAATTTAGGTACGTATACATTACTTCCGACAAAACCTTTCGGAATGGAACTTTCACCATACCTTGGAGTATTATTTATTTCTTCAATGTTCTTCGGAGTTTATGGTGCAATTGGTTCTACAAGTGCTAACTTCATATGTGATCTAATTAATGGTTATTCAATTGAATCATCTATTGCTTCAGAAATTACGGGCTTTTAGTAATATATTTGGGATATAAATTATGGTACACTAAGTATCAGGAAGAAAACCTGATTACTCGTTTAAGATTAAATAATACTCATAACTTGTCAGTATTTTCTTAATCGTTATAATTTGTGGAATTTTATATTCATTATTAGCTACTAAGATTACATATATTTTCTATCCGCATACAATTGGTTTATATTATGATATGGGTTTAAAATATTTTGTTAATTTTGTGAATTTCTCATTAATTTTTAGTACAATAGGCATATGGATTACACGTTATTATGATTTTGTGGACATGCCACCTATTGCTAAAAAAGAATTTAATCCAAGATTATATACGATAATTGATATTATCATGTTAATATTTATTCCGTGTGTTATAATTGCAGACCATATGGTAACAAAGAATTATTTTGTAAATCTCTTCGAAGTAATACTTATAATGTCATTAATGGCAATATACTGTACTAAGCCTATTAAAAAGGTTGATGAGGTATCTTTCATTTCGATTCCTGAAAGAATCATTGACAGATTCCTGGGAATTACATTTATAATAATAATTATAGCGTTACTTGATGTGTTCCTCCCGATAGATAACATTATATTAAATACTGTGAAGTATATTTCAAAGGATACTGTTTACCTTTATCTGTTATTAATATTGGATGTGTTAGTTGCCATATTCTTTATACCAACATATTTTATTATCAGATATATTGAAAAAACTATTGTAAAACCATTAATATCATTTTCAAAAATAGAATCACGCATAAAGCATGGTGAAATAATTGAATCAAATGACTTACTGGAAATATATTCAAAGTACACAGAAGAAGATAATGAGATAAGTATGTTATCACGTAGTTACATTGATTTGGTGAAATATAATAATGATTATATTGAAAACATTAAAAATATTGAAACCGAAAAACAGAGGATTAAAACTGAATTAAAGATTGCTCGTAATATACAGAATTCCATATTACCTACAGAATCTATAAAAAATGATAATTATTGTCTGACCGGTTTCAGTCAGCCTGCAAAAGAGGTTGGTGGAGACTTTTATGATTATTATGAACTAGATGATGAACGGGTATTGATAGTGATTGGTGATAGTTCGGGTAAAGGAGTTCCTGCAGCGATTTTCTCAACAATTATTCAAAACTTTATAGAACAGCTCAGTCCGTATGAAAAGGATCCTGCAAAAATGTTATATTCAATTAATAATAATGTTTGTAAGAAGAATACTGAGGTTATGTTCATTACATTGTGGATTGGTATTTATAATAAAAATACTCATGAATTATTGTTTAGTAATGCCGGACATAATCCGCCATTAGTTAAAGAGGATGATAAATTTGTAGAGCTTAACATTGAGTCAGGTCTTGTATTAGGTATTTATGAAAATTTTGAGTATAAAAATGAGAAAATTATCTTAGATAATGAATTATTGTTGTATACTGATGGTATTACTGATGCACGGAATGATGAGAATGAGTTATATGGTGTTGAAAGAATGATTAACTTCTTAAATAGTGAAAATAATAATAACACTATTAAAGACTTGATATATAATATTAATGATTACTGTGGTAATCAGGCTCAATATGATGATATGACACTGGTTCATCTGAAAATATCCCATTAAACATGTACCACATGTAGACTACAACAATAAATATTAATAAAAAAAGGATAAGATAACGAATACAACAAGTAATGCATAACTATTTAGCAAGATAAGTCATAATCCCCTAAAATAATAACGGGGAAATTATCTTGTTTAACCTGTTATGCCCTGTATTCTTTATCATCAAAACAAATTTCTTCAAAAACAAACTAAACTATTTTTTTTACCAGCACCGATGTATTATTAACATTACCCTTAGGTAACATTAAACCCTCCTGATGAAAACCTCTTAAATCCACATCCTTCACAGGTTCATAAAGCATTTGCCGCATACCAGAATACGTTCTATAAAGAATCGGCGTATCCGTATCAACTATTTCCCACAAATTACCGAAAACCTTACTCTTAGGTATAGCAAACGCTGCAACCATTATCACATCATAATCCAAGTATTTAACATATCTTTCATCACCAATAACTATTTCTATGTCATCAGCCAACCCAAGTCTTCTAATAATATGACGAGAAAGTTTTGCAACACTCGGCTGTACCTCAATTCCCACACATTTACATCCAAATAGCTTGTTGAACATTATTAATGTTAATGGCAGTGGCCCACTTCCTATAAAAACAAGTTTAGTCTTCTCATCAAATGGCACCAATTCTGATTCATTCCTTAAAAGTCCTTCATATCTTTCATAGAAGTGGAAAGTATCAAGTACATCCCATGCATTCTCCCCGCCCTGAATAATTTCATAAGCATTCTCTCTTTCAAGCCTTGCACCAATGTATATATAAAAGTCCCTGATAGTTTCCAGTGAATTCACCATCCCCTCATCAGATAAAATTAGTTTTGCTGAATCATAGTCAATACTATCATTATGTGCTATTTTTTCTATTTCATCAAGAATTGGTACTAACTGGTCCAAGCTTGTTTCATCCAGGTGTTCATTCCCTATCTTATTTAATTCAATTGCTATTTCTCGTATTTTTGTCCAATAATTTTTTGAGCTCATATCCACCACGTGACTTTTTTAAATTAATCAATTTTATTTTATTAAATTAAGATTATTTATAACTGTTAATACTTTGTAAAACATAGTATATAATTAATACCCCAATATAAAATTTTTATTAAAACAGAAAAAAATTAAAAAATAACACATTCAGGTGGTTGTTCAGAATCCGGCTGATACTTTTTTAAAACAACAATTTAAATATTCTTAAATTTAAATTAAATAATTATTTAGTTTTTATTTAATATATAAAAAAATGATAAACTTCTTTTTTCTAAAATTAATTAAAATAAAAGCTTGATTAATTAAATTAATAGTTTTAAGATACTTTTAATTAAATAGATTCTATAAATGTTTAATTGATATAAAAAGAATGTATTAACCTTAAATTTTAATAATCCGAGATATACCATCTTTATTATATAATATACTCCCGATTATGGCACTGTCTAATATTCATGGGGATGATTTTCACTTCTTTTCTTAAAATATTTGATAGAATAAATTAGTTTTATTTTTTATTGATTAAATGAGTGTTGTTATTTAATTAAAAGTAGTTATATTCTTATATGTTTGTTTAAATTGGTGATTATTTGTTTTATTTATTATACTGTGTTATATGTACTGTTTTAGTTAATATCTGATATTTATCAACTTGATTATTTGTATGGATTTTGTTCTGTTTTTTATTCTTGATTTTAAGTTTGTATAAGTCTATAAATAGTGGTAAGAGTAATATATATTATTATGAAGTCGAATAAAACTCTTACCAATAATATATTAGATTTAACTTGTCTTAAAGATATCGTTTCTAGTGATATTGATGAAATTATTTTTCCTGATTGTTTATCTCCTGATTTTTTATTAATCTTTAAAATGATGGGTTTACTTGATTTTAAGGTTACTTATGTTCTTACTGATGAAGTATGTGGTGATTGTGGTTGTAAATTACATTCTAAAGGTTATCATACTCGTAAACCTAATGGCATTCCTGTTAGTGTTAAAGATTATTCCTGTCAAGAATGTGGTAATCGAATTGTAACTAATTTTAATGAATTTATTGATAATTATTCTGTTTATACTTCTACTGTTAAAGAGTGGGGTGTTAAATTATCTGAGATTGGTGAAGAATCATATGAAAAGAAGTCTGAATTGTTTGAATCACTTTTTGATATACATTTACCAAAATCTACGCTTTTTTATCATGAAAATAATACTGCAGATTCATACCTTGAAGAAAAAGAAAAACAAGTAGAACAACTAGTAGAAAAAGAAAATCTTAAAGATAGTGGCACGTATCACTATGATGAGCAATTTCCATCTCAAAATGGAGAATATATGTCACGGTTAATGATTATTGATGCAAATACCCAATATCCTTATGAAGATTTTCTGGAATATGCAACACTATTTGACACGGAAATTATTGAAAAATATTTCCACCAAATACTGGATGATATACCACATGAAATAATGATAACTGATGGATATTCAGCTTATCCTTCTATAATAGAAGAATTTAACATGATACAACAAAGATGCGTGTTCCACATGATGTACAACGTAGGAATGGAAGTATATCCAGTTATCCGAAGAATAACACGTAAAAAGAATGGAAAATACCATAAATTAGAAGAAATCAACGAAAAAATACATAAAAAACTAGAAAAATACAAACCACACATGGGACCAATAACAGATAAAAAAACTACACGATGACATCAAAACACTAGAAAAAGAAATCAAAAACATAAAAAAAACAAATAAAACACAACAAAAAACAGATCAAAGAACTAAACAACTACCTTGAAAGAATATCCAACATATTCAAAGCAGAAAACATAAAACTAGCAAAAAGACGCCTATCACACTTAACCAACAATATACAGTTTTTACCAGATTCAGTAGCAACTAGCATCAAAAGAATTAAAAATAACTTCAACGAACTAACACAATACCTAAACAACGAAGCAATACCAAAAACCAACAACATAATAGAATTATACTTCAAAACAACACTTCCACGTCAACTAAAAAGAAGATACAGAACAATACGAGGACTAAAAAGAAGACTAAAAAGTGCAAGAATACGATGGATCCACAGAAACGTACTACAAAACAAAAAACCCATCAACAACTTCTTCAAAATCAATCCCAAAAAACCAACATCCCCATAGATTCTGAACAGTGCCCCATATTTACCTCTTTTTTTAAATAAAGTTTTTTTTAAATTAAATTTCGTCATCTAATAAAAATTCAATAATGTTTTTATGTTTAATACCATTATAAGACATATCAAATTCATCCATACTTATTACATATGCATCATATTTATCTGGCACATCAAGTAATGGTGAAAATTCTCGTTCAACAGTTTTTTCAGTCGATAGATAATAACTTACCTGCACATATATTTTCTTATCATATTTCTGACATACAAAATCTATTTCCTTATTTTTAATTTTTCCAATCTTAACTGAGTAACCTCTTCTTATTAGTTCATTATACACTATATTTTCAAGTACTCTTGGTATCCAGTTAGTATTATCATCTACAAGTGCATGATGAAATCCTTGGTCAGCCAAATAATATTTTTCTCCTGTTTTTAATATTTTTTTACCCAATATATCTTGACGTCTAACTTTTTTACAAAACAAAGATTCTTGAAGATAAATAGTAAAGTTCGATATAGTGTTACGGGTAGTTTTTCTATTTTCATTTTTTAAGTAGTTTGTAATACTTGTTTTAGAGAATGTTTGTCCTGTTGAATTCATTAAATAATGACTAAAACGTTTGAATAAATCAACATCATTTATGGTATATCTTGATAAAATATCATGAACAATAATCGAATCATATATATCTTGAAGAGCATTTATCTTAGTATCATCATCTGGGATACCAAGAATTCCGGGCATTCCACCAAACAGGAGGTATTCATGGAATATTTTTCTCTTATTTTCATAATTTAATTCTATATTATAATATTCTTGTTTATATTTCAATACTTCTTTATATGAAAAAGGATATAAATTGATTTTTATATATCTACCTGATAATAGTGTTGCTAATTCATTTGATAATAGTTTGGAGTTTGATCCAGTAATATAAATATCACAATCTAAATCTACACGATATCCATTTACAGATTTTTCCCATCCATTGACTTGTTGAATTTCATCAAAAAGTATATATATTTTACCACTAATGTTATTTGTTAAATTCAGAATGAGTTCATCTAATTCTTCTTGTGTAAATATATTTTTATATTTGTTTGATTCAAAGGAAATATAAATTATATTTTCTTCATTGACTCCTTTATTTTTGAGTTCTTCGATAATACTCTTAAGTAAGAATGTTTTTCCACAGCGACGTATTCCTATTATTATTTTTATAAAATCTGTATTCATCAAAGCATCAATTTGTTTTAAATAGGATTCTCTTTTAATCAAGATATAATTCCTCCAAGAATATTTAACTTATATAATAATATAAATACATACATATATAATGCTTCCTATAGAAAGCACTATATAACAAAAAATAATTAAAAATTTTTATATAAAACACATTTATCCTTGTACTGTCTAAAGTATTACATACAGTACACAATATGTATTTTTATATTGATTTTTCATTCAACTGAAAATTATTATATAATTTCTTATATAATACAAATTAAGCAAATAATTCAATGATTATATTAAATAGCATACTAAAGAACATGTTAATGGATGATTTTTCAATAAATAAGATATGTAGATTGATTGATTATGAAAGATAATTTTAATAAGGAAATAACAACTGTTTTAAAAGACACTCCCTTTGTTACAAGATATCAGTTTAATCATGAAAGTGGTAATGGCTATATGAACATTTATCATCTTTTTGAAGGTATAGATTTAATATTCAATGTTTTTAATTGTGATGAATGTAACCAGTTAGTTTCATCCATTAATTACAGTGATTATATTATCATTAATCATTGTAATAAGGGTCGTTTTGAAACGATTTACAAAAATAATTATATTTATTTATCTGAAGGCGATATAGTATTTTCATCAGGAGCAAAACATTATATGCATGATTTTCCATTAGGCTATTATAATGGATTACAGATTTTAATTAACTTAAAAACTGCTCAGAAAAGTATTGATAAAATAATAGGATCAAATATTCTGGACATTCGTAAATTAAGCAATGAGTTAATAAATACGGATTTGCAGTCATTCGTTCAACTATTGAAATAGATCATGTTATCAGTGAATTATATCATGTGGAAGAAAATATTAAAAGAAGTTACTATAAACTTAAAGTTCTTGAATTGCTCTTATTTATAAGTAATTCAGATATTAAGAGTATTACAGATAAATTTCCTACTTTGAAAGTGGAGAATGTAAAAAAAATTAAGGAAATTAGAAATTATTTAATTTGTAATATTGATGAAAATATTACATTGGATGATTTGTCCTTAAAGTATAATATCAGTAAAACCACAATTAAAACTTATTTTAAAACAATTTATGGTAAAGCATTAATTACTTGGAGAAGAGAATATAGATTAAATATGGCATCAATTTTACTTAAAAACAATGACTTGACAGTTGCTGATGTTTCGCATCATGTCGGATACATGGATGAAAGTAAATTTATTAAATCATTTAAAAAATACTATGGATTAACTCCTAATCAACTACACACAATAACCCACTCTCAAAACCACAAAACAACAAACAACAATAAAAACAAAACGAAACAAAAAAAAAACACACTCTTTTTTATAAATAAACCCAATCATACACTCTAAAAACACACAACTTCAAACACAAAAAAGAAAAATCAGAAACAAACATCAACCGGATTCTGAACAACCACCATTCAGAAAGCTAAAAACCATTCACAACATTTTTAAACATATATCTTTAAAACAAATAACTATTAAACTATTAAATGATGAAAAATTAATAATAGTAAGATATATATTCATTAAAAGAAAAAATAATTATATAAAACGAAAAGATGAACATTCTTTTATGAATGAAGGTGAAAAAAATGGAAATCAGCGAAATAATTAATGATGCCCTAAGATTCCCATTCAATAATATAATGTCATTAGTGTTATACTTTGCACTATCATTTATAGCAGCACTAATCGCCATATTCACCGGTGTCAGTGCAGTATTAACCACTAGAACAAACTCTGGTGCAGGAATAATTGTAACACTAATCGGAATAGCATTATGTTTAGTAATTTCTTTTATTATTGATGGATACGCTTTGGACATAGTTAAATCAGGTATAAATAGAAACAATTATGGTCCTTCCATAGACCTTACAAGACAATTATTTAATGGAATTAAATTATTCATAGTACAAATTGTATATCTCATAATTCCAATAATAGTAGCAGTAATATTATCACTATTCCTACAACGTTGGATTGTAGCAATAATATCTTTCATATTGATTATATTATTCGGATTTGTACTTTCAATGGCTGTATGTAGATTAGCAAAAACAGAAGAACTTAATTACGCATTAAATATTTCAGAAGCAATCGGAGATCTTCAAACAATCGGTATAACAAAAGTTTTAATAACCGTATTTGCCGTTGTAGTCATAACATTTATTGTTGTTGCAATACTACAATTAATCTTCGGTGCAATTAGCAAAGATATTGCTTCAATCGTAACAGGTCTTGCTTCAATTTACTTCCTATTCTTCTCAAATAGGGTTAATGGTCTATTATACTCTGAAATATAAGACCAAAATCCTATATCTTTCTTTTTTAAATTTTTTCATATTAACCCCAATAATATATACTATTTTTACAAAATATTAAATACCACATGATACCCCCCAACTCATTCTTTAAAATCAATAATTATATAGAACATATAACAACAGATATAATACTAAAGAATTATTTAAGGGTAAAATATGAATTTTTTAATAATAAATGGTAGTCCAAGACAAAAAAATACTTGGAAACTAGTAGAAAGAGCAAAACAAACACTCAAAAATATCGATGAAAAAACACAATTCACCGAAATAAATCTGATAAACACACAAATACCAGCATGCACAGGATGTTATAACTGTTTTAACCATGGCGAGAATACATGCCCACATGCCAACATAATCCAACCCATAGCCGAGCAGATGAAAACCTGTGATGGCCTCATAATAACAAGCCCAGTATATGCACTTAATGTAACAGGATTAATTAAAAACCTCATAGATCATCTTGCATACTTCTATCACAGACCATACTTTTTTGATAAAAAAGCAATGATAATAGTTTCCACAGCAGGAGCAGGCCATAAAAAAGTTGGCAAATACTTGGATGAAACACTTAGAAACTGGGGATACAATGAAAGATTTAAATTAATGTTTACAGTAAGCCATGACAGACATGGATACCTTCCACTAAATACTAAAAAGAAGATTGACAAGGAAAGCATACGCTTTTATAATAGCATACAAAAAGGCACCCTTAAAAGTCCTAGTATGAATGCAATGGTCATGTATAATGTTTGGAGAGCAATGGCAAAAAACGGTCATATACCAGCCGATAAGAAATACTGGATAGAAAATAACATGCTAGACTCAGAGTATTATCCCGGAATTCCATGCAGCATTATTAAGAAGCTTCCAATGAAAATATTTTATAAGATAATGCTGAACTTTGTGGGTAAAAATAGTGTAAAAGCAGAAGAATAAGAAAAAAAATGTCACTTATAACAATGCAATAATTATTATAATAATTATTAAAAGACAACAGCAACCAAGAATCCAACCATTTCCACCATCATCCCCCTTATTATCAGAATATACTTGTCTCTGATTCACATTTCTACCACAATGGGAACAAATTACTTCACTTGCCGGGTTGAATGTACCACAGTTTGCACACTGCTTCATCTGCACTGGTTCTGACTGTTGACTACTTGACTGTTGACTACTTGACTGTAAATTACTTGCAAGAGAATTCCCTTTTCTTATACTTGCACCACATGATTCACAGAATTTCTGTTCATCATTGATAGGTTTTCCACAATTTGGACAAAACATTGCTAATCATCACACTATTATAACTTCTATTAAATCATATTTGTTTCATTAATTAAATAATTTATTATACAATCACATTTTTTCTAGAAAAACAATACCATTTATGTCCACATAATAAAATAATCTGCACAAAAAACATGAACATAAAAATATAATTACCAATTCAACCAAGGAATAATGATATAAATGCATTACATAACAGCTAAAACAATACTATCAGCAAAAAATGGAATGAACATCTACAGAGGATGTACTCACGGCTGCATATACTGTGACAGTCGCAGCAAAGTATACAATATGAATCATCCCTTCGAGGACGTGGCAGTTAAGAAAAACAGCCATGAACTGTTACGTAAAGCATTACATAACAAAAAAGAAAGGTGCATGATAGGACTAGGTTCCATGAGCGACCCCTACATCCCCTTAGAAAAAAATATAGAATACACCCGGAAAACACTAGAACTAGCATACAATTATGGTCACGGATTTACATGCATAACAAAATCAGACCTAATACTAAGAGATATTGAATTACTTAAGAAGATAAATCAGAACACGAAGGCTGTTGTACAAGTAACACTAACATGCACCGATGACAAAATTAGTAAAATTATTGAACCAAATGTATCCACAACAAATGAAAGAATTAAAGTTCTCCAAAAATTAGACCAAGAAAATATTCCTACCATTGTATGGTTAACACCCGTGCTGCCCTATATTACAGACACTGAGGAAAACATTACAGGCATACTTGATGCATGCATATCAAATAATGTTAAAGGAGTAATCTGCTTCGAAATGGGATTGACATTAAGAGAAGGAAACCGTGAATATTACTATGAAAATCTGGAAAAACATTTCCCAGGACTGAAAAAGGTATATCAGGAAAAATATGGTGAAAACTATTCTCTTCAAAGCCCGTATAATAAGAAGTTAATGAAAATATTCTATGAAAAAACACAAAAAGCAGGCCTAATGAACAATCCTGAAGAAATATTCAAATACCTGAATACTCTTCCACGAAAAATAAAAACTCGTCAAAGCACTTTATTCTAGAAAAAAGAAAATAATTTGAGGGGTTGAAAATTATAATATTTAATGAGATAGTCTTATTGTTTTATTCATAGGATTATACCGTGTATTTCCTTCATAGATTACTTTTATTTCATAGATGTTTTGAAGGTCAATATCCAATATTATCCTACCGTTACTATCAGTTTTTTCTGTTAATTGTGTTCCATTGTCTAATACTATTTTTATGTATTCTCCACTCAGAACTTTATTATCATCAGTTAATAATATGATATCTGTTTGGTTTTCCTCGTTTTCTACTTGTATCTTTGTGTCATTTCTTGTTTCTGATGTTATATTGGCATCATTATCCCTTATCTGTTCTGTTTTATTTTGTGTGGTGTTAAATGTTTCATTACTTGAATTACGTGTTTGATTGTTTGTATCATTACGTGTTTCATTTTCTGTTGTGTTTTCACTTGTTTGGTCATCTATATCCATGTTTGCTGTTGTTTGTGTTTCTTGGTATTGGTCATTGCCCATATATTTGATTGTTATTTTGTTTTCTCCTTTGTTTAATGGTACTATTACTTTACCATCCACACCTGTTTTTTCATGTGTTTCATGGTAATTGTTTATTATTTCCAGTTCTGCATTTTGTATCGGGTGTTTCTGCTTATCAGTTAAAGTTATTGTAATTGTCTTGTCTTGTTCATTATATTGTGTGTTTAAGTTTGTTTCTTCTTTGTCGTGTCCAACTTCTATTGTTGTTTCTGTTGGATTATACATGTCACTACCCTGATAGGTGATTTTAACTTCATGTTTTCCTGACTTTTCTGGTTTAATAGTTATTTGTCCCTTATCATCTGTTTGTTCTTCGTATTGTGAATCAAGAGTAGTTATTATTAATTTTGCACCAATTATTGTTCTGTTGTCACCAGTTTTTAATGTGATTATTGTGTCATTTCCCGTTGTATCGGCGATTAGCTGAGTATTTACCTTGTTAACCGCTATTGATACTTTTGTCTCTGACGGATTGTATTTTTCGTTTCCTTCATAAACCATTGTTGTTTCATAGTTGTTCTCTGATAGTTCGGGTAATTCTATGTTTACATTACCGTTTTCTACTTGTCCCGAGTACTTTGCATTAAATAGGTTGATACTAGTTGTTCCACCCGATACGGGGTTTCCGTTCTGATCTTTTACATAAGCATTTACTGTTATTCTTTCTCCCGTTTTTGAACTTACTGCACCTACGAGTATTGTTGTATTTAGTTTATCTGCTATTTCATCAGTTATTTCTGTTGGCTGGTCTGTTGAAAGATTTCCTGGTGCTGCTAAGCTTGGTAATTCTAGGTCTGGTGGTGTTATTGCCGATAGTACAACTATAAGTATTCCTATGATTACTAGTGCAATTATGAATTTCTGTGTTTTTGTAAATATGTTCTTGTTTGTAGGATTTGCTATTGTTGATTGTTTATATCTTTTTATTGGACTGCTCTGGTCCAGGGGATTTCCACATTTTACACAATAATACATATTACTCTTATTGAGGTGTCCGCATTTATTACACTTCATAATTTAACCTCTTAATAGGGATTTTATTGTAATTAGTTTGTTATTCATAGATATTATTTTAGTTATATTTAAATTAGTAAGATTTTTTGTTATGAAAAATTAACAAGTTGCAGATTATAGGTAGAAGATATGAATAAAATCTTTAAAAACTTTTTTTGTGGAAAAATAGTATATGATAAATTTTGGAGGTTAATATAATTTTTTTCTTTTTGCATATGCTTTGTTTCTTTTCTTTTCTAATTCTTTATAATTCTTATCAGCATACTTGTTTTTTTGTCTTTGTGTTCTTCCTTCAGGTATTACTGTAAGTATGTCTATCCTATTATCTGTTGCGGCCATTATTACTCTAAGTTCCTTATATTCCTTGTTTTGTGGTGCCCTGTATACTACATCGTATTGGCCAGGTCCTGATGTATCATAGCGTATTGGTTCGTCTTCCAGTATCATATCTACCATGTATCTTCGTGATAAATGATATTTGTTTAGTCTTTGTATGAAATGTTTATTGTCAAAGTTTATTATTATTGATCCTGTGTCTCCTATGATAAACATGTCAAATGCATCCATTGTCTTTCACCCCGTTTTCTCTTTTAGATGTCTTATAATGTTTTCTTTGTTTTCCTGAATTTTTCCGAAAAATGGAATATTGTTTGTATTGTTTGTGGCATCAATGAACGTGTTTATAGTTAGTGTTTCTAGAAATGTTATTATTTCTTTGTTGTTTTCTTCAGGTTTTGATGGAGTAAATATGCCATCTTGTACTTCATCGTATAGTGTTGTGTTTTCTTTTATTTCTAATTGATTTATCATTATTCTTTCTGGTTTTAGTTGGTTGAATACCTGTGCTGTTTTCTTTGCATGATTATAGCCATACTTGTGTCCTCCTAATCCTGATAGAAAGATTAATGTGTATTTTATCCCGGCTTGTTCCAGTTTTGATACTTGTTTAATTATTTCATCGGATTTATATCCCTTGTTCATGTAGTCGAGTATTTCATCATCACCTGACTCTACTCCCAGCACTATTGAGTTATACTTCATTTGTCTCAGCTTTTTAAGGTCAGTTATTGTCTTGTTTTCCAGGTCATCTACTCTAGAGTATCCTCCTATGCTTTCTACAAATGGAAGATTTCTATGAATTAATTCTGCTATCTGTCCCAGTTTTTGTGCAGAGAGTAGGAATGGGTTTGCTCCCTGTAACCATATTCGTTTAAATGAATAACCTCTATTTTTTAATTCTATTATGTCTTCTTGTATTTCTTTATTTGATGAAATGTTAAATGAGACATTCTTGTAATAGGAACAGTATTTACATTTGTTATGGTTGCAACCACTTGTTACTTGTAAATATGTGCTTCGTGCCTCGTATGGTGGTCTTATTACTGTGCTTGTAAAATGCATTGCCTTAATTTTCCTTTTAGTATATTATTTCGTTTTCTTCTATTTTTCCAATGCATATTAGGCTATCTTCATGAGTGTATGGGTAAGAGAATATGTGTGGATCATTTATTTTGAAATGTTCTATTAATGTGTTTAATTCTTCCATTGTTAGACCATCATATATTTCATGATTATATATTTCGATGTAAATCCTGTTTAATTCAGTGTTTTCTAGGATGTAGTATCCTTTATTAGTATCATATATGTTATCTGTTTTTAGTTTGTTTATTACACTGTCTAATATCGATTGTAGGTTTACTGGTATTTCTTCAAATGTTATTTTTGTTATTTGCATTTTATGATTCCTCCATTTTTTTATTTAAAGTTTAATTTGTCTATTGAATTAACTAATTTTTCTGCTAGATTGTATGTTTTTGTCATATCTTCGTATGAGTATGTTTCATATACTATTGTTGGTATTCCACTTTTTGCTACTGGGACTGTTATGTATTCAGGGCTTGTCCTGTATTCTGGTGCATAATAGTCTAGTTCTTTTAGGTTTGATAGTAATGTTTCTACGATTTTTTCTGATTTTTCATCAAATCCTGGTGCGAATATGAAGTTTGTTTTCTCGTATTTGCCTGGTCCTCTTGTTCCCTTGTTGGAATGAATGTCTGCGAAGAATGTGTAATTGTTTGTGATTATGTGTGGTGCTACGTATTGCTGTGCTAGTATTTGTCCTTGCATTCTGCCTTCAGTTTTTTTGTCTATTTTGTTTATATTAATGTTATAAATATAGTATGAATAGTTTAATGTATCTGTTTTTGTCAGTACTGTTTCAAATAGTGCTCTGTGTGATTTACTTTCATATGGGTGCATTCCTACCAGGTATGCTATTTTGTTGTCTGATTCTGTGTTTCCGTATGGTCCGTGTATGTGTACTGTGCCTGTTTCATTTTTTCCCAGTAATTGTCCGTTGTATTGTGTTGAATCTATTTTTGCTTTGTCTGTTGGTCCTTCGGGGTATTTGTTTTTTAACATTTTATTTTTTCACTACTCATTATATTTTCTTATATATTATATTACAGTGTTATATTATTTATTAATATTGAGATTCCAAGAATAAATATTTTGAAAAAATCATAATTACAGGTAAACTTTTTTTACCCGAAAAAATAGTGGTGATGAAAAGTAGGGGAATATTCTGGTTGAATAGTCATTTACTTCCCAAATATATCCCTTACTATCTGTGTACCTATGTTATATGCTTCTTCTAAATCTTTTGGGAATTGTTCTTTTTTCTGTTTTTCTTTTGCTTCCACATTAAATCCGTGTTTGTATAATGAGTAATCATTGAACTGGTATGTGTCATAGGACTTTAGTGAGTATGGTTTTCCGAATGCGTATTCTATGTATCCTTCCACTGAGTTATATATGGAGTCTGCGTACATTTGGTTACTGTACTCTTCTGTAACATTCATGTTGTATATGAATGCTGTTGGTTTAGGATTTGCCAGTGTTTCTCCTCCGTATACATATTTTGGGAAGATTAGTCTTTCCAGGAAGCTTCTCATTTGTCCTGTTACATTTCCGAAGTATATTGGGCTTCCGAATATTATTGCATCACTGTTCCATAGTTTTGGGAGTAACTTGTTAAGGTCATCCTTTATTGGGCATGTTCCATAGTATTTGCCGTCTATTTTTTTGCAGTGAAGGCAGGATTTGCATCCTGTATAATTTAGATTGTAAAGATTTATTATTTCTAATTCTGCTTCTTTGTCTTGTTTTTCTAGTTCATCGGTTATGCCTTCTGCTGTTGCGTCTAGTAGTTGGGCTGTGTTGTATTTTTTACGGTTACTTCCATTTATCAGGTATATTTTCATTATTTTTTTTCTCCACTTTTTTTTAGTGTATGAAGTTCATGAATGTTTTTGGTTCTCTTTCTGGTTTTTCTGTGTTTGTCAGGTTTTTGAGCATCCATGCCATACTGCGTGCCAGGTCTCTCATTTGTTGCATTCCTTCAATGTCTTGTTTTACTTCTTCTGGTGTGTTTCCATGTACTGCATTCCAGTATTGTCCTGATGCTATTGGCATTCTTGTGATTGTGAAGTATTTGTTTAGTCTGTCAAATGATGGTCCTGCTCCTCCTCTTCTACAGCTTACTACTGCTGCTCCTATCTTGTTTTCGTATGCTTGGCTGTTCTGGTAGAATGCTTTGTCTAATGCTGCTGCAAAGGATCCGTTTATGTTTGCATAGTATACTGGGCTTCCAAGTATTATTCCATCTGCTTCCTGCATTTTTTGTGCTAGTTTGTTTGACACGTCATCATATACACATTTTCCGAGTTTTCTACATGCGTGGCATGCTATGCACCCGTATACTGCATCATTTCCTATCCAGAATATTTCTGTTTCTATGTTTTCTTCTTTTAGGATTGTTTCTATTTCTTTTAGTGCTGTGTATGTACATCCTTCTTTTCTTGTGCTTCCATTTACTAGTAGTACTTTCATTTTTTTCACCTATATTATTATTATTTTTCTTTTTATTGTTATTTAAGAATAGGTTAATTTTTTTTTATGAATTATTAGTTTAGTGGATATATAATAATATCATATGATATAAAATTATTTCTTCTGAGAAGAATTTTAAAAAAAAATAGAAAAAATGGATAAGTTCTTAAACCCGTTCTGTTTGAGAGATGAATTAAAATGAACACATAGAGATGATTAAACATGAACATAATCTTTTTTTAGTTTAAATAAGAACTTATCTCTCCCTCTGACCACTATTTCTTCCGGATATAATATAATTTAACTTTTTGTTAGTGGTTCCCCATTCCCATAGATTTTTTAGTAATGTAAAGTTTTAAGGAGCTTCATTTTATTAAATAATAAGAAATCTATAGAAATTACATCCCTTATCGAAGTTTAATAAACATTATTTTTTTTTGAGATGATACCGATATTAAACTTCTAATATACTATTTGGAATAAAAAGTATATAAACTTTTCTAAAAAATTATTCCAATACGAACATAAAATATCAAAGACACTTATAAAAATCTGGAAAAATATCTGCAATACATAATATATTCTTCAAAAAATACCCAAAATGGAATAAATAAGAAAAAATAAAAGCATTAAAAAATAACAAAATCTGACCTTAAAAATTATTAACAAAAAAATTATAGATATAATACTATAATAAATGATATGTGATTTTATGTCTCAAGAAAACCTAAACAAATATCCTCTAAAAATAGAAAACAATGAAATACAAGAAGACACACTAGAATTCACAATAATTAACAATACAAACCAAGAATGTACCATATACTTAAACAATAGCATCATAACAAAAAGCAATGATAAAAAAATAAAAATTAAAGAGGATATTTCAAACACTTACATCAGCAAATTCAATATAAAAGCAGAAACAAAGGACAAATTCATATATAAATCAGTTAACAGAGACTTAAAAGATTACTTTAAAAATCTTAAGAAAACAATACTCGGAAAAGATAACACATTCTTCCTCATAAATGATAGAAACGAAGAAATCAGACAACACTACGATAAAAACTACGAATGCAACCTTGACATAAATAAATTCAGACACAGCACAGAAACAAAGAAAAATTACCTTAACAAGAAAGGCATAAAGTATGGACTATTTGTTGTACCTGATAAGAGCATCATACTTAGAAACAAATTACCATTCAAGACAGATACACCAGAACGCCACACAGATAAATTAAAGGACACCCTGCATGATTTAAGTAATGTTATTTCAAGTAATGACTTTTATAAAAACGATACCCACATATCAAGCAGATCATCCCCCAAGATTGTGGCCCATATCATATCAACATTACATAATACTTCTCACGAAATCATACTAGAACAGTTAGATGAATGTACACATTTTAAGAAAGACGAACATTTAGGTGATCTTTTCAATATCCAAAACTGGTCTTATGATCGAGACGAAATGTTTCATGAAAATAAGTATATAACTACAGATAAGTTAGAGTTAAATACTCCAGTAGAAAAAGTGAATTTGAACAGTATACCACCTGTGTTCAGACATATTTCCAGAAGAGACTCCTATTATTTCAGGAATGAACACAGCATCTCAGATAAGCGTGCTGTAATATTACATGATTCCACAACTTTAGTACTGATGGATGCATTAACTGCTTATTATAAGGAAGTATTCTTTTATTGGGATCACTGGTTTTTCAATGATAAACTAATTGAATGGTTTAAACCGGATGACGTTCTTGAAATTAGAACCGAACGCTTCCTTGATAACCCACAATACCAAATAGTAAATGATGAATACATAGTTAAGTTTCCAATATCTGCACAGATGAAAAAGTTTAATATTGATGAAAACACTTTAAATGCACAAATTCTCATAAAGGATTATAGACAGTTACCAGTAAAAACAATTATTAAAACATTCCTTGATGACACTCTAATACGTGAAGAAGAATCCAGTGAGTTATATTACAACTTTAACTATTCATTAAATAATTGTGATTATGGAGAACACACACTACTATTTAAAATTAAAAGCAAATACAAATACAGGGAAGTAGTCCAGGACTTTGTTTATGAAGAAAGTCTTGAACCACTATTTAAAGACCTGAAACATACATTTAAGGGATTGAACAACACATTCTTTATTGTTAACGATAATTCTAATGAGATTAGACAACATTATGATAGGATGTATAATTCAAAGTTCAACCAGAAAAAATTCCTAGAAAGTTTATCTTCCAAGAAAAGTTATCTTGAAAACATGGGCGTTAATTATGGAATTTACATAATACCAGACAAAAGTGTTGTATTAAACAGGTTCTTACCCTTTGATAATCCACCATTACGTAAAATAACCAGTTTAACAGAACACCTTGTTGATTTAATTAAAATAATAGACGAAGAGGATTTTCTGATTAATGATACAAATGTTTCTATGTGTGCAGGACTTAAAATAGTAGCATACATACTTAATAATCTGCATAAAAACAAGACTTTCGAAGAATATTATGATGAAATGTTATCAAAATTAGATATAGTTGAAGATAAGCATAGAGGTAACTTATTTACTAAGCACAGCTGGTCATACCCTAATGAAATACAATTGCATGACAAGTTTTATGCAATAGATACCAAGTCATTAACCCTTAAAGAAGAAGCAAGAGAATATGCTGAAGAAGAAATTCCATTAGAATACAGAATGTTCTCTACAACCAAAAGCAAATACTACCATAACAACAACAGCATATCAGATAATAAAGTGTTAGTACTCTGTGATGATTCAGTTAAACCATTAATTCCAGCACTGATATCATATTACAGGGATGTGTTCTTGTATCAGGATTTATGGTATTTTAATAAGGATTTAGTAGAATGGCTAGAACCATCAGATGTACTTGAAATTAGGGGAGAACGTACACTTGAGAATGCACAATACCAACTTGTCTCAATAGAAGACAATTTTGTCATACCAATAACCAGAAAAGTTGAGAAATGCATTTTAGACAATAACCGGTTATCCATCAAAATAGCATACTATGATCTTAGGAATATCCCAGTTGTATCATCCTGCAAAATACTTGTTGATGATACAGTTATTGATAAAAAGGAAATTAATGGCATTTTAGATGCGTCTTATACGATAACTGATGGAAAACATAGGGTTAAGGTTATTTTAGATCCTACCAGTACCACCAAGGGCAATGTATATAAACAGACCGTCGGAGAGTGATCTTATTTACCTTATCAGACCATCAAAACTATATGAAAAGAAGATATTAAAGTTTAAAGAGGAATTTTTAGCCAATAATGAAACAATTAGTGGTGGCGAGCTACTAGACAAACTTGATTTTAGTGAATGGATAAATTATGTGAACAGGAATTCCAATAAAGATACTGTTTCACCCGATTGGGTTTTGACAGATATTTTCTTTGCTGTTGAAGAAGACGAATTTGTTGGTGTTATCTCATTTAGACATAAATTGAATGATTTTCTGAAAGAATGGGGTCATATAGGATATAGTGTCCGACCTTCCAAGCGTGGAAAAGGTTATGCTAGTGCCATGTTAAGTGAGATATTATCTCTTGCTAAACGGATTGGATTATCTGAAGTTCAATTGTCCAGTTATGAAGACAATATTGCTTCTGTAAAAACTATTCTAAAAAATGGTGGCATGTTCATTAGAAGTTTTAAATATTTAGACAATGTTGTTAATGTTTATATAATTTCTTTATCACCCGCACGGTCAACTAGGAATATTTGCTGTTAAAAATCATTCTATTAATAGATTAAATTAGCTTATATTAATTTTATAATTAAAAAAGAAAATAATTAAAAATTCAAATAATGTATAAAATCAAAAACTATCAACATTAGAGACCAAATGTTAATATAATTTAAAAAATAAAGATTAATATATAAAAAGAGAATGTTGGTGAACATTTTGGAATTATTTAGTGAAATAATATTTCAATTTGCTATCGTAATTTCTATTTTTTTAGTTTTAACCCTAATTGGTGGGTTTATATATAATAAATTAAAAAATAATTATTTGAAATCTATAAATGTAAATGAATTATTGCCTGAAGATGAAGTACATTCTTTAAGACAAATTTTTTATTTAATAATGATGGCATTATGTATTGTTAACGTTTTCTATGCATTGATTGGAGAAGGAACAGAACTACTGATCTATTTCCCAATATTTGATATAATACTTTCATTATACTTTGCAATTATAATTGATAAAACGCTGACAAAAAATAAGATAGTATGGTTGTTACTTATCCCATATGGATCTTTATCATTTTTATTATTCAAACATGATTTAGTCATATATCTACAAGTGATACATGTTTTAATCTTCTTATACTTTGCAAAAGTAAATTATGACAAATTTATGGAATATACTCATTCAAATGGTCTTGGACTGACTATAATAATATTGTTTTTAATAATATTTTTAAGCTTCTTCATTACCCAATATGCTGAAAATGTTAATGCATTAGATTCCCTAGTGATGATTTCCAATGAATTCACAGGAAACGGTTATGGTATTTTTGGAAAAAGCATAGCTGGTAAGCTTAATAGTTTACTTCTAGTATGGGGAGGATATGTCATTTCAGGAGCAAGTGCTGCAACATTAACTGCAGCGATTTTGGTTAAGCATTTCAGAAAAAGATTTGAAGAATTGGAGAAATTAATTGAAGGAGAGGATAAATAATGGAAAGTTCGTCCGTAATTTTTCTCATTGTTCAATTAGTAGCAGTTATTGGAATTTTTGCTGTTTTAGCATATGTAAGTAATTATATTGTGAAAAAGATTTATTCAATGCCTAGTCTTGAAAATTCAAAGTTTTTAAATCCTGTAGAATACTTTCCTCATGAACAAGTATTACTTTTAAAACAAGTTTTTTACTTGATAATGATATTAGTATTCTTAATGATTGATTTATACTTGATATTTGACATGACTGGTTCACAGTACATATATGTTTCGGATATCATTATTTCCATATATCTTTTAATTAATCTGGATAAGAAATCCTCTAAAGATAAGATTATCTTATTTTTATTGATTCCGTTTGGTTCAATAACTAATTTATTGTTTGGACCTACATTAATTAGTTTGTTGGATGTTTTCCACATTATAGGATACATTTACTTTATGGGAGTATATTATCGTAAATTTGTAAAATATACTGAAAATAATGGTTTAGGTATAACTATAATGTTATTATATACTATTGTACTGGTTAGTTTTTTATTTACTATGCTGGTTGAAGAGGTAACTCCTTTAGATTCAATAGTTATGGTAACGAATGCATTTACAAGTAACAGTTTTGATCCTGCAGGAAATTCAGTTATTGGAAAAGTTGATTCATTAGTATTGGCTTGGGGTGGATTTATGTTATCCGGAGTTGGTACTGCTACATTATCAGTTTCAATGATACGCAGATATATTGATCGTGAATTTGATGAAATGGAAGATTTAATTAAAAATAAGAAAAAATGAGAAATAATTTATCTTAAATGAAAGATGTTGTTTTGAATAATGTTTTTTCATTTTTTTATGGGGAAGATTTTATCCATTGTATTGTATTATCCTTATTTTTTCTAGGGTAATTTGTACTGGAATGGGTAGTTATATTTTCTTTCCAAAATTCTACTTTTTTTTAAATAGTTTTTTTTATGTATTATTTAATACATGTTTTTAAATTTTTTTTAGGATGTTATTTATTTTCAAAAATTAGGATGTTAAGTACGTATTTGGGTAAGTATCATTTTATTTTTAAGGTTATGATAGTATCAACAGGTTAATTGTTGATACTATTTTCTTTCTAAGGATTTTTTTAGTTGATTTATAACCTTGATGTGTTTAAATATTATGTTTTTCATTTGTATAGGAGGTTAGAATTTTTCTTTTAGGTGTTAGTCTTTTTAGGCGATTAGTATATGACTTTTTATTTATATTATGTTTTATAGAATGTTATGAGGCGTATAATATTAAATGCTTTATTTTTTTGTTGTTTTGATTTTCATCCTCCTTTTGTTTTCTTTTTTTGTGATTGATTAGTTTTTTATAACTATTGTTAATTTTTTTCTGTTCACAATTATTATTATAATAACAATGTTATATAAAGGTTTTGGTAAAAAAAAATCTAATATAAAAGAAGAATTAATAAATCAAAAATGAAAAAAAGAATATAAAATAATTAAACCAATTATTCTGGTTTAATACTTTCCGGTTCATTATCTAAATCAATAATAGCTTGATTTTCAAGGTTTTCAGGACCTAAAGACGTGTGAGTTGAAAGATAAACCGTAGGATTATTTGATATAAATTCACGTACATTATCCAAAGTTTCACGTGCCTTATCAACATCTTCAAAAACCACTGATAACTTGTTTGCATATAATGCTTCATCAGTATATGTTACATCACCATGAATCATAACATATTTATCATCATCTTCAACAATCACTATACTATTTCCTGTTGTATGTCCTGTTGCTTCCATAAGATAAATTCCGTCAACTATTTTCTCTGATTTTTCAAAGTTATGATAAGATCCACTGGTAAATTCAACTGGAACAATATTATCTCCATCAAGTTTCATTTCCTCAGCTTCTGTTTTAGATATGTATACCTTTGCATCAGGAAAACTTCTTATTTCACCGGTATGATCGTCATGCTTATGTGTGATAAGTATTTTTGACACGTCTTCTTTTTTGTAACCTAGATTTTCCAGTGCTGTTACATAGTCTGTGATTTTTTCCCCCATATATAATGGTGCTTCATCATTACGCAGAATTTCAGGTGTTTCTTTTGGCATACCCGTGTCTACTAGAATTATTTCATCACCAGTTCTATCACATAGTTTTGTAGGCTTGACCTATATTTAATTGTTGGATCAAACTTATCTACTCCTTCTTCTCCACCGAAAGCAAAGGATTGTGTCATGAACCCATTTTCATATAATTTTACTGCTTCAATTTTCATATTAATCAGTAATTATAATTGATTGTTTAAGTAGTTTTGTATACCTATTTTTTCGATGAGTTCAAGTTGTGATTCTGTCCAGTACATGTCTTCTTCTTCATCTTTTAGGTATTCTTTCATTAAGTCATATGTGGTTATGTCAAATATTCCGGATTCCATTAAGTCAACAATTACTTTGATTCCATCTTTGGATACTTGTAAATCGGATTTAAAGTATTCTTGTACATCTTCATATAATTTTTGTGCAGGCATTTCATTTTGTACTAATATTCCACCTAAATCCATGATTCTGTCCATGAATTGTTCTACAAATTCTATTTCTTCTGTTGCATGACCCTGATATTTTTCTTCAAGTTTTGTGAATCCTTGTGCTCCGAATATTTTTGCTTGGAATCTGTGTTGCATTGAATTTGATGATAAATCGGTTACTATCATTTGTAATACTTTTAATGTTTCTTATTTATTTGCCATGTTTAATTACCTCACATATATTTTAGACTTAACTCAGTTAAGACTATTAAAATATTTAGTATACAAAATATACAAATATTATTTTATTTCTACAGATTTTTCAGAAATCTCATATAATCTGTCCTTAAAATCTACTAATTTCTCTTCATCAATCATATCCGAAACTTTTGTTTCCCACTCAATACTAAATTTTAATAAGCTAAAAACTGTTAATTCACCATCTTTTGTTAGTGACAATACATTTTTACTTTTGTTATTCTTATCTCTTCGTCTTTCAACCAAACCTTTTGATTCTAATTTCTTAAGCATCTTAGCAACATTTGCCTCAGAAACATACATTAAATCTGCCAAATATTTCTGGGATACGTTTTTATTATAGAAAATGTTGAATAAATATAAAAATTCCTTAGTTGTGATATTTTTATTTTTTAAATGATTTTTTAGAAAATTGTTATAATTTAATAAAATATATTCCATGTACATAGTAAATGGTGTGAAATATTTTAGTTCTTCTTCCAAGTTAAATTTAACCATAATACGACTCCCATATATTTATATTTGTGTATTAAATTATTAATTTTAATTTGAAAATAAAAGAAATATTGTGGACGAAAAATGTTAAGTGTAAAAAAATAGATTAAAATGGATTATGAATCATAATCCTATAAAGAATTAACGAAAAGAATGAATTTATTGTAGTACAAATCCACCGTTTGGTGAGATTACTTGACCAGTTAGGTATCCTGCTTCGAGAATGTATCCTAGTGCACCTGCAATATCTTCAACATCACCTATACGTCCGAGTGGTATGGTTGCTGCCAGTGCATTTAGTTCATCCTGGTTTACTCCTCTTAGCATATCTGTCATGATCATTCCAGGTGCTATAGCATTTACTCTTACTTTTCTTGGTGCAAATTCTAGTGCTAATGCTCTTACTAATCCAATTACTCCTGTTTTTGCTGCACAGTAGTCTGCTTGGTTTATTACTCCTGTCATTCCACCTACACTTGCAGTACATACGATTGCTGTGTCACGGTCTACCATGTATGGTAGTGCTAGGTGACTCATGTGCATCATACTTACAAGGTTTGTGTTTATTACTCTTTCATATTCTTCTGGTTGAAGGTCTATGAAGTTACAGTTATTGGTTATTCCTGCATTGTTTACTAGTGCATCGATTGTGTCACCGAAGGTTTCTATTGTTGTGTCTACTAGTTTTTTACAGTCTTCGAATTTACTTACATCTGCTTGTACTGCTATTGCTTCTACTCCATATTCTGATTTAATTTCTTCTACTAATTCTTCGGTTATTTGTTTGGATGAGTCGCTTCTGTAGTTTATTGCAACATTATATCCTAGTTCGCCTAGTTTTAATGCCATTGCTCTTCCTAATCCTCTTGATCCACCAGTTATTATTGCATTTTTTGCCATACTATAATTTCCTCCAAATTGTAAATTTTATAATTTTTTTATAGTTTTTAATAATTGTTATCATCGACTTTATTAATAAAATTTTCGATAATTTATAATGATTTATAATGATAAAATTTTTAAGATACAACACACCCATTAATTAACACCAAAAAACAAAAATAATAACAAACAATACAAAGGAGCAAAACTATGAAAAAACTATGCATATTCGACTTCGACGGAACATTATTCGACACACTACCTGACGTAGCAACATGCTTCAACCAAACATTCCAAAAACTAGGATACGAAGCACTAAACCTGGAATTCTACAAAAAATCACTGGGCGGAAACATAGATGAAATCCTAGCAAAAATCCTAAAAGAAAACAACACACCAGAAAACATAGAAGAAGTAAAAAGCACATACGAAAAAATATACCATAACAACCCAAAAGAAAACACTAAAATATATGCAGGAATACATGAAACACTAAACAAACTACAAGAAAAAGGATACATCCTAGCTATAAACTCAAACCGGGATCCCACATCAATAAAACATTTCCTAAACAAATATACGCCAAATATAAAATTCATAGACATACAAGGACACGTATCCTACAACCCATCAAAACCAGACCCATACGGAGCAAATACAATAATAAAAAAAGCAAACGTAACAAAAGAAGAAACAATATACATAGGAGATTCACATACAGACATACAAACTGCAAAAAATGCCAACATTGACTGCATACTAGTTACCTGGGGATATGGAGTAGGAAATGTTTACCAAGACAAGTACCCAGTTAAAATAATAAATAAGACAGAAGAAATAACAGATTTTCTAGATTAATCAACAGTTATCATTTTATTCATCAGATTACCTTTTTTTAATACTATTTTTGTAGAATTTATGTCTGTTCAAGTTTCTATAGAATGAGTAAATCCATACCAAACCAACAATTATTATACAAACAGTGTATATGTAACTGTTTTCATTTAACGGATTAAAAGTAATATAAGTTATAATAAAAATCAGAAATAAAATAAATGCAGAACCAGTTACAAGTAATTGAATTCTTGATAACTTATCTAACTTACGAATTTTCAATTTGAATCATCCCACATAATAACTAAATAATAATTCATCATATATTCCTAGTTTTTGAAACCCCATACACCATAGATTACATTAAATAATAGTCTATTAAAGATAATATTTAGAATTTTTCATGTAAAAAATAAATAAATTAACAAACAAAAAAGAATATATGAAACTTCCAGAACAATTTAAAGAAGAAAATATAGAAAATATCCGCATATACCATTATGTAGAAGAATTAGTTGTTAGTTATAAATCCCACATGGAACCATTAATTGAAGAAACAGGCATCTCACTAACCGAATGTCCCTTTTTTATCCGAATAGGCTTTTCAGAGAATAGTAATCAACAAGAACTAGCTGAAATGTTTAACGTTAGTGAAGGTTACACTGCAAAATTACTCAGAAAATTTGAAGACAAAGAATTAATTTCAAGACGAGAAGATCCTAATAATAGAAGAAAAAAGATAGTGACCCTAACAGAAAAGGGTATACAGAAAATGGAAGAAATTATGTCACTAGTTGACCAATGGGAAGAAAAAGTTAGCAGAAATATTAGTGATGATGATTATAAAATTGTTAAAAATGCATTGTTTAAAATGGTGAATGAACAGTAATCTCATATTTTTCATTCAATTAACTATTATAAAAAAAATATTGATATGGAGGGAGGTTAAAAGTTTTTATTCATCAAATACGGTAGCTACTGATGCTACAGTATGTGATTGTTTTGGTTTTTCATATTCTATTTTTGTATCTGCTTTTGATTTTTTAATATAATCGGAGAAGTCCCTGTTATATAGTGATGCTGCTAGCAGTACTACTGCACATGATCCTATGTTATGTACTAGTGCTCCTGTAATCGGGTTTAGCCATCCAAGTACTGAGCATATTATTGCTACTGCATTTATCATCATGGATATGGTTATACTTAAATGTATTATGAATAGTGTTGAGTTGGATAGTTTTTTAAGGTATGGTAATTTTTCTATGTCATCTCCGAGAAGTGCTATGTCTGCTGCTTCTATTGCTATGTCACTGCCCATTCCACCCATTGCTACACTTACATTTGCAGTTTTTAGTGCTGGTGCATCGTTTACCCCATCTCCTACCATGCACACCGTTTTTCCAGAGTTTCTTAATTCTTCTACTAGTTCAACTTTGTTTTCTGGTAGTAGTTCTGAGTGTATGTTTTTTATTCCTATTTTGTTTGCAAAGTAGTTTGCAGCTTTATGATTGTCTCCTGTGAGGAGTTCTACACTAGTATTTAGGTCATTTTCTAGTGAGTTTACTACTGGTTTTGCGTTTTCTCTTAGTACATCTGATAGTCCTATGATTCCTATTATTTTTTCGTTTAATGCTACTATGATTGATACTTTTCCTTCGTTTCTTAGTTTGTCTAGTTTTTCTGTTTCTTCTTTGGTTATTTGCATATTGTTTTCGTTCATGAATTTTATTGTTCCGGAGTATATTGTGTTGTTTTTGTATACTGCTTTTACTCCTTTTCCTGGTATCATTGTGAATTCGTCTGGGTCATTATATGTGTATCCTTCTTTTTTTGCATGGTTTACTATTGCTTTTCCTATTGGGTGTTCTGATTTGACTTCGGATATTGTTACTTGTTTTAGTAGTTCTTGTTCGGATATTTTGTTGTCGAATGATATTATGTCTGATACTTCTAGGTTTCCGTAGGTTAGGGTTCCTGTTTTATCGAAGGTTATTGTATCTACATTTCCCATTGTTTCTAGTGCTTGTCCTGATTTGATTAGTACTCCTTGTTTGGTTGCTTGTCCTATTGCTGCCATTATTGCTGTTGGTGTTGCTAGTATTAATGCACATGGACAGAATACTACTAGTATGGTTACTGCTCTTTCTATGTTCCATGTTACTACGTATGCTCCTATTGCTATTAGTAATGCTATTGGTACGAGCCAGGTTGCCCATTTGTCTGCTATTCTCTGAGTTGGTGCTTGTTTTTCATCTGCTTCTTCTACCATCCTTATGAGTTTTTCTAGTGATGAATCTTTTCCTACTTTGGTTGCTTTTATGTCTATTGCTCCGTATAGATTTAGGGTTCCTGCGAATAGTTCATCGCCTACTGTTCTGTCTAATGGTAATGATTCTCCAGTCATGATTGATTGGTCTACGGATGTGTCTCCAGTAATTATTGTTCCATCTACTGGTATTACTTCTCCTGGTAGTACTCGTAGGTAGTCGTTTATTTTTATTTCTTCTGCTTTTACTATTTTTTCTTGTGTTTCTCCGTTGTTGTTTATTATTAATCTTCCTTGTTGTGGTTTTAGGTTAATTAGGTCTTTTAGTCCTTGTTTTGATCTTTCTACTATGTAGTCTTCTAGGAGTGCTCCTAGTGCCATGATGAAACATACTTCTCCTGCTGCGAATATTTCGCCTATGAATATTGATGCTACCATTGCCATTACTATTAGTAGTGCTGATGATACCCAGTGTTCGTATATGAGTCTGGTTAGTGCTAGGTATACTAGTGGTATTCCACATATTATTATGGTCATCCACGCCGGATCGAGGTATATTGGTACTGATGTTCCTGTTAGTACTAGTATTAGGCTCATTAGTAAGAATATTCCTCCTATTATTGTCATTTTTAGCCCTTCAAGGGTTTTTATAATTTTTGTTATTTGCATAAGTATTACTCCTATTTAAATAAATTTGCTTACAAGTAATACTTTTGTAATACTAGTATTTAAATGAATTTACTAAAAAGTAATACTTTTGTATTACTAAGCATAAATATTATTCGTAAAGTAATACAAATAATCATAAATAAATTAACCCAATAAAAAGAATAACTAATATTATACTACTAAAAAGATCTTCAACAAAACTAAAGGTACAAACCCATGATAAAAATAGCCATATGTAACATAAAAGACTTAAAACTAGAAAAAGCAATAAAAAAAGTCTCACAAAAACGACAAGAAAAAATAAACAAATACCATTTCATGAAAGATAAAAAAACTATCCTGTGGAGCAGAACTACTACTTAACCACTTATTACAAGAAGAAAAAATAACCCACCCCATATACAAAGAAGATTTCTATAAAAAACCATACATACAAAACCACAAAATAGAATTCAACATAAGCCATAGCAAAGAAATGGTAGCCTGTGCAATATCAGACAAACCAATAGGAATCGACATAGAATACATTGATAAAAACATTGACCTAAACATAGCCAAACACTACTTCTATAACAACGAATACAAAAACATCATCCAATCAAAAAACAAAGCAAAAGAATTCTATAAATACTGGTCTTAAAGGAAAGTTTCATGAAATATACTAGCCTAGGCTTTAATATTAACCTTGATGAATTTAACATAGACTTACAAGAAGAACATATAAATGTAATACTAAAAAATAAGAAAAAAACAAAAAAACAAAGACAGAAATATAAAACTAGAAAACATAAAATTTAAATTATTCGAATTACAAGATTACATGTTAGCAATTTCCAGCCAAGAAGTAATAAAAGATTACAACTTCTCATTATCCGGATTTGATAAAATACTAAAAATAGAATAAAATCCCTGATAGTTAAAGAGACATGAATTCTTTAACTTTAAAAACATCAACACCCTTTTATTTAGTTTATCCCAAAAAAACAAAATATTACTAATTCTAAGAAAAAATATTACACTAACTACCAAATTCACACCCCAAAAAAATACACAACAAGAACCCCAGATAAACTATTAAATTATAAAAATAGAAACAATTATAAAACCATACCCCAATATAATATGAATATTAAGACAATAAATTATAAAAGATATGGCGTTTATTTACTCTCACTATTCATTATTTCACTAGGTGCCTCCTTATCAATCAAAGCCAATCTAGGAACCTCACCACTAATTTGCATACCATATGTTTCAAGTTTAATTACAAAACTAAGTGTAGGCACTACCAGCTTCATATTTAATATCCTGCTAATTTTTCTACAAACACTACTTTTAAGAAAAGACTTTCATAAAAGACAATACTTACAAATACTAATAGGAACAATTTTCAGCATATTTATAGATTTTACATTAATGCTAGTAAGTCCAATTAATCCCACTGATTACATATCACAATTATTACTATTACCCACCAATTGTATTGTCATGGCATTTGGTGTTTTACTTGAAATTAAAACAGAAGTAGTTTATCTGCCAGGTGACGGTATTATTGTAGCCATAAGTGAAGTTAGTAAAAGAATTTGGTAAAGTAAAGCCTTTCATAGACACATCATTTGTTATAACTGCTGCAATACTATCAGTAGCCTTTTTAGGTTATCTTGCAGGTGTACGTGAAGGAACAATCATATCCGCACTAATCATTGGACCTATACTCAGAGTTATGAGAATCCACCTCGGTTATTACTTAGATCAGTTTTTAAAATAATATTAATTATCCCATTTTCCGAATAACCATGTGTTATCAACCAGTTCAAAATCTGCTACCGTATGTAATGTCCATACACCCTTCATACCATATACTTTTGCATCAAGAGTTACATCAGCTACTAATTGAGCATGATTTCCCATAACTTTTATCCTCGGATTTTGGATTGTTGATTCATAATAATTTAATGTATTACCCATGATTTCCCCGATAAACTCCTCCTTTGTCTGAGTTTTACCAGACATATGCGTTAATGTATATCCATCAAGTATTATTTCATGTAATTTTTCTTCATCCTTATCAATCATGGCTTGCTGAAATTTTTCAAACTGTTCTAAAACTTTTTTCTGCTCATCATTTAATGTTTCGTTAGATGTGATTTTTACATTACTCATCCTATCAAGTCCTGTCCTCTTTTTTAACAAAATTGAATACTATACTTTGAATTTTATTTTTTAATGTTAATATAATTTCTAAAAAATAGCTAAATATTCCCAGATTATTAATTTATCGTTTTTTTCTAATTGTATGAAAAATTTCATTGGAATTAATATATTAGTTTAAAATAATATCTATTCTACCTTTGTTTTATTATAAAAAAATGTTAATATAACATATTTTCCTTTTCCAACAACATAAAAGAACTTATTAATTAAATAAAACAAACTAATATTAACTATATAATTGTATATGGTAGGAAGTGATAACATGTATTATTTAATAGGTGAAAGATTAAAAGAATGCACCCAAGAAGAATTATCAAATACGAATAAACAATATGTTGCACTTCTTACATCGAAGGAATGGACTGATGAAAAACATCTATTTAAGATGGGTATAGATTTTGAACCAAAAACTACAGATATACGCGTAACAAAAGCAGAAGAAAACTATGATTCTATAACCGGCACCTTTTTCATACCAAAAAGAAAAGATTTACAATCTGAAGAAGATAAGTTTGCCTTTGCTTTAGATGAAAAGGGAATTGTATTCATTGATGATACAAGAGCATCAAGGAAGATTATTAAAAAGATACAGAGAACAAAAAAATGGAGACTTCCCAGTCTTGAACGGTTCATATATGATTTTCTTAATGAAATTATTAAGGACGATTTTCGCATACTTGAAAGATATGAGGATGAACTTGACAATATGGAAAGTAAAATAATTAATGATAACGATTCATTAACATCCAAACGAGTTAATGAAATCAGGATAGATAACAGGGATTTGAAGAATCATTATGAACAGTTACTTGACTTGGGAGAAGTATTTGAGGAAAATGAGAATCAATTCTTTAAGGAATACAACCTTCGTTACTTCAGATTATTTATTAACAGGGTTGAACGATTACGTGATACATCTAACTCTATAAGAGATTATACGAAACAGATTCGTGATATATATAAAACTCACTTGGATATTAAGCAGAACCATATTATGACCATTCTTACTATGGTTACAACAATTTTCACTCCGTTGATGTTTATTGTTGGATGGTATGGTATGAACTTTAAGTATATGCCCGAACTAGATTACACGTGGAGTTATCCTACATTATTCATTATAAGTGTAATGATTAGTATTCTGATTTTATACTTTTTCCGGAGAAAAAACTGGTTATAACCCCCCCATTTATTCATTTTCTATCTTGTTTTCTAGGGTTGACTTAATTATTTATATTTTTAGTGGGATAAGATTAATTCTTTTTTATATATGATTATTAAGAGTATCCCTATGAAGTATTATCCTTGTTTTAATGTTTTAAAGTATTTATTTCCCATATTAACAGAGTATTATGAATATATTGTAAAATATTTATCATATGAAGATTATGATTAATGATTATTGGTGAAATATTTTGAAAGCCGCTGTATTAGATAAGTATGATAAGAATGGATGTGAACTTAGAATAGATAAAGTAGCAACACCCCTTGTTGGTAATGATGATGTTTTGATTAAAGTAAAATATGCAGGAGTAAACCCTCTTGATAATATGATAATAAGAGGTGAAGTTAAACTTATAACACCATATAATCTGCCATTAGTATTAGGTAATGAATGTTCGGGTATTGTTGAAGAAGTGTGATGTGATGTTAGCGAATTTAAACCTGGTGATAGGGTGTATTGTAGGCTTCCACTGGATAATATTGGTGCATTTGCTGAATTTGTTAGTGTGGATAAAAATGCTGTTGCAATGATTCCTGATTATTTGGATTTTGATGAGGCTGCTTGTGTTCCTTTAACTGCTCTTACAGCTTTTCAGGCATTTGATTTGTTGAATGTTAGAAAGAGTGAGAGTGTGTTTATTTCTGGTGGTACGGGTAGTTTTGGGGCGATGGCTATACCTATTGCAAAGAGTTTGGGTTTGAATGTTATTACTAGTGGTAGTAAGAGAAACGAGGATCATGTTACTAAGTTAGGTGTTGATAGGTTTATTGACTATAAGAGTGAGGATTATTCTGAGATTTTAGATAATGTTGATTATGTTATTGATACTCTTGGTGAGAGTGAGTTAGAGAAAGAGTTTAAGATTCTTAAAAGGGGTGGTTCTCTGGTTTCTTTGAAGGGTATGCCTAATGGTGAGTTTGCTTCTAGGATGAATATGCCTTTGTATAAGAGGTTGTTGTTTGAGTTTGCTGGGTTAAAGTATGATCGTTTGGCTGGTAAGAATAATCAGAAGTATTATTTCTTGTTTGTTGAGTCTGATGGTGATCAGTTAGAAAGAGTTTCCAGTATTTTTGATGAGAATCGTGTTGATGTTTCTGTTGATGAGGTTTTTGATTTGGATCATGTTAATGATGCTCTTGGTAAGGTTTTTAATGGTGGTTCTAAGGGTAAGACTCTTGTTAGGATTTGTTAATCCTTTTTTTTCTATTTTTGTTTATGGTTTTTTAATTATTTTTTAATGATTTTTGGTTAATGTTTATATAGTGTTGTTGTCATACTATATACTATACCCATAGGGGTATAGGTAAAATATAATTAACTCCAAAAATTATAAAAACAAAAACATAATATCATTTAAAATCACATATTTAATAAAATAAACAAAACATTTATTTTAGTTTATTAAGACTAATGATCAACCAAAATTTATTACATCCACTAAATAATTGGTTGACCAAACACAACACTTTTTTTAATATATTAATTTAAAATAACAATTTTTGTAAATATTTCAATTACAGAAATATAATACTTTTCATAAACCTATACATAGTAATACTTATTGATAATTATGAACAGGGACATGCACATAACATTCAGATAGAAGAAATTAATGATCATATCAAAGTATGTCCTTATGATGATATTAGAATCGAGATTTAGTTTTTTCTATTTTTTTGAAGTTTTTTTAACTTTTTTTAATATTTTTTGATGTAATCTTTATATAGTATGATTATGATATCATATATTATACCCATAGGGGTATAGGTAAATATAATTGACTCCAATTATAAAAACTTAAAAAAAGATATCATTTTTAATCACATATTTAATAAAATCAAAAAGGAAATGTTTATTTTAGTTTATTTAAACTAATTCAACCAGATATAATATAAATGGTTGAAAAACATTACATTTTTTTAAGAATACATAATATAAACTAAATTCATAAATTAAAAAAACTTAAATTAAGTATATTTAATTTGAATTTTAGAATCGGATTTGTAAAAACATTTATATACTAATAAAAGCATAGTATATATTATACCTATAGGGGTATAGGTAAAGTTAAATCACCTAAAAAAGACATGAAGATAAAACAAATATAAACTTATAAACATCAAAAAAGGAGGACAACATAATGCCAAAAACAGTAGATGACCTAAAAATAGGAGAAACAGGAATAATAAAATCACATAAAATAAAAGGAACCCTAGGAAAACACCTAAGAGAAATGGGACTAATAAGTGGAATACCAGTAAAACTCGAAAGAAGAGCACCACTCAACTACCCAGTAGAAATAAGAATACAAGGATTCTCATTAGCACTAAGAAAAAACGAAGCCGAAGCAATCATACTAGAATAAAAACCTAATCACCAATATGATCTTCGCTTCATAACTTTTTACAAAATCAACTCCAAGAAAAATACTATTTTTATAAAAAAAAATTTCAATTAATATAATACTTTAATAGTTTTTATAATAATTAAATAAATTAAAACTTTAATCTCTATTAACTTATAATTTATTCACATCATGAATACATCATTAAGTTATTCTATAAATGAATACATATTTTAACATGAAATATATTTAATTTTTATTTCATACCTGATTACTTATTCATATATTGAATATGTTTATATGTTTTATAAATATAAATAATAATAGGTGACAGTGATGATTCCATGGGGAACTAGAGAAAATTTACGAGACAATGAATTTTACAATAGAAAAAGAGAATTAAATAATATAAAAAGCCTTTTAGAAACAACATCCCAAGGCAATGCTCCTGAAATATTATTAACAGGACTAAGAGGTGTTGGAAAAACAGTATTTTTAAAAAGAATAAAAAACGAATTAGATCAAGACTATCTGGTAGTATATTTAAACTTTTCAAAAGCAGAATGTTATCAGAAAAATAAATTATCCATCAAAGGATTAATGGAATATTTTTTAAGAGAATTTCTCATCGAATCAAAAGAAAAAAAATTAAACACATTAGATAAAAAAATAGAAAAAATATTTAAAACAAATAATTTTAAAATTAAAGATTTTATTCAAATAGACAAATTTCCAGTACCCATATTTACTCATGAAACAGATGTTGAAAAATTATTTGATTTCGTATTAACATTACCCGAAAAAATATATGAAAAGAATACAGATAAAATAAAAGGTATATTAATCTTCATTGATGAATTTCAAATTATTAAGGAATTAAATGATTATAAAGAATCATTTCTCTGGAAATTACGAAGTTACATTCAAAATCAAAACTATGTATCATACATTTTTTCCGGGTCAATGAGTTTACAAGACGAATTAATCACTGAAATAGCCAGTCAAAGAGGTGCTTTTGGTGGAAGAATGTTAACAATAAATTTAACACCATTCGATAAAGTAACAGTAAAAAATTATCTGAATCAAGAAGCTCCCAATCTCCTTTTTAATAAAGAAGGATTTGAAAGATTTTATAAGTGTACATCAGGTATACCCTCATACGTAAATATATTTGCAACATTACTTCCCAAAGACATAGAATTAAATGAAAAAGATGTTATAAGAGAATTTGAAGAAAAAATTACAGTGATAAATACTCATTTAATAGTAATTTGGAATAAACTTACTCTACGTGAACAAAATATTATTATATCATTAATTGATGAACCTTTACAAAGAAAAGATATTGCTAAAACTTTAAATGTCACTACAGGATCAATAAGTAAACCTTTAATAAACCTTCAACATCAAGAATTAATTATATTGGAAAATAATTATTATCATATTAATGATAAAATTCTTAAAAGGTGGTTAAAGTTAGAATTTGAAAATAATAAAATTTATCCTTTAAGATTAGATTAATAAAAATTAGTCTCAACGTTCAATTATTATTATTTAATTTTAACTCATATTATGTTTTAAAAAATAGATGATTTAATATTACAAATATAATGATTTTTCTGCTGAAATAAGGAGACAAATATCATTGGAATATTAAATATATGATTAATATACTTAAATCTTAGAAATTATATTCATTCATATAATATATAAATAATTATTTTATCATAAAATTAAATTATAGCCATTATAAATCAAATATATTGAAATTAATTATTATTTA
This sequence comes from Methanosphaera sp. ISO3-F5, assembly GCF_034480035.2. Lineage (NCBI taxonomy): Archaea > Methanobacteriati > Methanobacteriota > Methanobacteria > Methanobacteriales > Methanobacteriaceae > Methanosphaera > Methanosphaera sp. ISO3-F5. Next base: position 877,376 of record NZ_CP118753.2, on the reverse strand, counting down.
GTGATTTGTTTTAATTTATTTTTTTATATTTTTTAGGAGAAAATTCTTTTTTAATAGTTTTTGATGAATAAAATATTCCAGATGAAAATTGTTTGTTACTTTTATTATTTTTTGGTGATTTTTGCCTGTTTTGGGAATATTCCAGCCTCTTTTTAGTTCGCTATACTTAGGTTTAACGAAGTAAAATAAAAACACTGAAAAACAAGAAAAAAGAAACAAAACAAAAATACCAAAAATCACCAACCACATATAGATGTCATATACAAAAAATGAACTTTTAATAAAAATATTGAAAAACAAGAAAAAACCAATACATACAAAAAAATAAATAATAAAAAAAAATACAAATAACAATTTTTAACATAAAACATTAATTAAAAAATCTAGTAAATTTTGATGAATAATTCCATCTCTTGAAAAATCAAGATGATCCATACTTAAAACATATTTTGGATAATTATCCTTCACTTTCAATAATGACCTAAACTCTCTTTCAACCGTTTCTTCAGAATATAATAAATAAGAAACTTGAATATAAACAATTTGTTTATCTTTTTCAGCAATAAAATCTATTTCAAAATCATTTGATTGACCAATTTGTTAGATATTAACAACATAAGAGATTATATTCCATTATTAAATATAATACTTATTATTATTAGTAATACAATACAAATATATTATTTTAAGTAATAGTTATTATTAGGAATAATATAAATTTTATATATTATCAAAGATAATACATATTATTATAGGAAATAAATTTGGTGAATGATATGAGCAATCTTGCATGGGTCAATAATCAAGAATTAAATGAAGATGAATTTTATAACAGAACAGAAGAAATTGCAAATATTACAGCATTACTAAATTTAACAGCACAAAATAATGCCCCTTCAATATTACTTACAGGAATTAGAAATGTAGGAAAAACAGTATTTTTAAATAAAATCAAAAAAGATCTAGAAAAAGATTTCCTAGTAGTATACATGGACTTTTCACATGCAGAATGTTATCAGAAAAATAATATGAATCCTATGGGTTTATTAGAATACTACTATAAAGAAATTATAGATGAATGTAAAAAAAGAAAATTAGTAAACTTTGAATATAGTATCAGGAAATATTTTAAAACTAACGATTTTCATATAGAGAATATAATCTCTCTAAGAAACATTCCAATCCCATTAATAAATTCTGAAAAGAATTTTGAAAAATTAAAAGATTTTGTATTCAATTTACCAAATGAAATTTTGAAGGAATACAATGATGTTATAAAAGGTGTTATTATACTAATTGATGAAATACAAGTTATTAAGGAATTAGGAGAATATTTAGAGTCTTTTTTATGGATTTTCAGGAGTTATAGTCAGAAACATAACAATGTAGCATATGTATTATCTGGTTCTATGAGCTTACAAGATGAGTTAATTCCAAAGATTTCTTCACAGAATGGTGCATTTGGTGGTAGAATGTTAAATATTCAATTGGATCCATTTAGCAGAGAAACTACTAGAAATTATTTAAATAAGAATGCGCCTGATCTAATTTTTACGGAAGCTGCTTTTGATAGATTTTATAAATGTACTTCTGGAGTTCCAGCATATATAAACATATTTGGAACATTATTACCAAAAAACATTGAATTAAATGAGAAAATGGTTATTGAAAATTTTGATAAGAACATTTCAAGTATAATATTTCATTTGATTAATCTTTGGAGCAGATTGTCACATAAGGAACAAAACATATTCATATCCTTACTGGAGAAACCATTAAAGCGAAAAGAAATAGCTGAATGTCTTGGTGTAACAAGCGGTTCTCTTAGTTTATCTTTGAAAAAACTTCAAAATCTTGATTTAATAAGTTTAAAAGATAATAAGTACAGTATTGATGAAAAGTTACTTGCTCGATGGTTAAAAATAGAGTATGAAAAATATGAGGTATATCCTTATATCATTGATTAAAAATTTATCATTACTATTAATAATAATTATTATTATAAATATTACATAATGCTAATATTGGATGGTTCTATATGAAAGTTGCATTGATTCCTGAGGGAGGCGTGTTATTAACTAATTTAATTTTTAAAAATGGTCATACCCCAGTACAAATGTATGATATGTCCCCTGAGAAAGCTAGAGAAAAGGATCCTTATGATGATGATGTAATTGATCATGATTCAGCATTATATAATTTAAATGGTACTCTTGTACAAGAGGGTAATAAGTATGTTGGTACTGAAGTTCCATCAGGTATAAAGGGAAGGTTAACTCTTGCTGATCACATTATACGAGAAGCTGAAGCTGCTATAATTTTAGGTCGTGCTCCTAAGAATAGAACAAGGATGTATGATAGATTAAATAGTACTATCTTGTTATATGGTGGTGTGGGTAGTGGTAATTTTCCTAAGTTTCTTTTATATTTAATTAGGAAAAAGGAGATACCTCGTCTTGAAATGGCTTATCCTACAAATAGGGATGAACTTATAGATATTTTTGATAGAACTAACACCTTTTTAGAGAACTTAAATTCTTATCCGTCCGATTATGTTTCTAATGAGGATAATTTAACTACAGATGGTGTTCCATTCAAAGAGAAGGTGCCTGTGGCTGATTTTCGGAGTATTGTAAATAATTTTTATCTAGAAAAATATTAACACTTTTATTATTTATATTTTTAAAAACAAAGGATAATAATAGTTTATACGCTTTTGATACGGTTAAACAAGGAGGAGTGAAAAAATTGAATGATCCTAATGATTTATTATGGGACTCTAAATTGAATATTAGTACTGATGTTTTTGATTATTTGGAGGAAGATTATCAGAATTATGGTTATGATCCTACACCGTATGTTGTTTTAGAAGAGTTAGTGAAGTTGGATTTGATTTGTGAAGATGATGTTGTTGTTGATTATGGTTGTGGATTAGGTCGTGTAGGTTTTTTCTTGAATAAACTGCTTGGTTGCAGGGTTATTGGTGTTGACCATAGTGAACGATTACTTAATATGGCTTTTAAGAACTTAGAACGTTATGGTGATACAGGGGATGTTGTTTTTGTACATTCTAAGGCCGAAAAGTATGTTCCTGATGAAGCTAATTGTTTTTATTTGTTTAATCCTTTTTCATCTAAGATTTTTAGGCAGGTTTTAAGAAGAATTGAAGAATCTGTGGATGTTAATCCTAGGGATGTTCTTATTTTCTTTTATTATTCTACTGTTGAATATAAATTGTATTTGCCTACGGAGACTCGTCTGGAATTAGTTAAATCTGTTAATTTTAGTGAGGAAAAGATTAATGATAGGGTTTCTGCTAAGTTAGACGTGTTTAAGCTTAAAAAATAATTAAAAAGAGAAAAGGTGAATATTTTTTATTCTACTATTTTTTGTGCTTCATCGAAGGTTAGTCCTATGACCATTTCTTCATCTTTGATGTCTGAGAATTTTCTTGATCCCATACATCCTAGTGTCATGTTTGATTTTCCGGATATGTATGGGTATGCTACTGCATCTGCACATAATGATGCTGTTCCGTTGAAGTTTGCTTCGAATCTTGTTTTTAGTTTTGTTTTAAATAGTTGTGCTACATGGAATGCTTGTGATGGTAGTGCGTATATTACTATTACGTCTGGTTGGAATGTTGCATCTGTTAGGGGTGCGTATCCTAGTGCTTTTTTGAGTGGTGGGATTTGTGGTAATGCGTCTGTTGTTTTTTCTGTTAGTCCAAGTGCTAGTTGACCGTTTGGGCAGTTTATTTCTTCTGCTGTTGCATAGAATGATTTTTTTTGTGTTGAGGAATCGGATACTAGTTGGCAGTGTTTTGCTTGTCCTTCATATTTTGGCAGTTCTTTTTCTGCTTCTTCTGTTGTTTCATATATTTTTATTGCTACTGGTTCTTTTTCCATTTGTATTTTTTCTCTTAGTTTTTGTGATAGTTCTTTGTAGTTCATATATTTTTTACTCCTTATTTCTTGTATTTTTTCTTATATGTTATTATTTGATTTTTGTTTATTAATAGTTTTTTAGTTAAAATAAAGATTTATAACAGTGTTATTTGATATTAAGTATCACCTAATTTCATAATAATAATTCAGAACTGTTATTGTAAACAATTCGTCAAAAACATGAATTATCCCTGCCAATTATTCATTATTTTTTCATTAAAATAAAAAATATTAATCTTACAAAAAACAAAATATAATACACTACTAGTTTGGAGGTTGATGATACTGTTAAATATGGCCATACCTATACTGATAATCGTTTTATCCAACTGTTTATATCATATCTGCAGCAAAACCATACCAGGTAATGTGAATACTTTTGGCAGTTTAACAGTTACATATGTTTCAGCAGCAATATTATCGGCAATCTTATTCGTTTCAATGGTTAAACCAGAGAATCTGGTTGTGCAACTGTCTAATATTAACTGGTCATCAATTCTTCTGGGAATTTGTATAGTGGGATTGGAGGCAGGATATATTTATGCGTATAGGCTTGGATGGCAAGTAAATAATGCTCCAGTGGTTGCTAACACGTGCCTTGCAATAGCTTTGCTCATTATTGGTGCTGTTCTATTTCATGAAGGAATTAGTGTTAAACAGATTGTAGGTATGATTCTTTGTATAATTGGTTTAATATTTATTAACTTATAATATTCATTTAATCATCATATGATTGTATTGTTTTTATAAAATCTTCCATAAACTGGTTCTTTGTTTCTTCATCCAAACTAGATAATGATAAATACGGATTTAAATCTTCTAATTCTACAAGTAATAATTTACCGTCTTTTGTTCTGCATGCGTCGACTCTTTGTATTCCTTTTTTTATTGTATTCCATTTTATGAATTTTTCAGCAAATTCTAAGTCTTCTTTTGTTGGTTTATATTGTTCTAATTCCCATCTTTTTTCTTTATTTGGTGCATAGAGTGCGTATTCAAATTTATCGTTTATATAATAGAATGATACTTCATATTCAAAATCTATGCGTGGCTGAATTAACATTTTATCAGATAATTCTTTTTCAATTAATTCTTTTTTTGTCACATATTCAAGACCTATTGAATCAGCACCATCTAATGGTTTTATTACATATTCTTCCACGTCATGTAATGATGATAAATCTTTTTGTGAGTTAATTGTGGGTATTACTGGATAGTTTGCTTTTGTTAGTTCTAGTAAGTATTGTTTTCCTTGCATGTCTGCTTTTCCATTGAATTCATTGAATGTCCGGATATTTTTTGTTTTTATTCTGTTTATAAATTTTTTGTATTCTTCTTTGTATCCTATTACTGATCCTGTGTTTCTGAATATTATTAAGTCTACATCTTCTTCGAAGCTTTTTGAGTTTAAAGGGTGGCATAGTACTAGGTTAAATTTATTTTTTAGTATTGATGTTATATATAAGTCTTCTTCGTAGTATTTTCTTCCTTTGGCTTCATAGTATAGGTCTGTTAAGTATAATATTTTCATAATATTTTCTCTTTTAGTTATTGTTTGTTATTTTCTTTATTATATTATTTGATATTCTTTTTTTTATCAAATTAATGTTTTTCAATTATTTTTTTTGTAAAATAAGTTGTTTTGTTGATTCATATATATTATAGTAAAATTTTAATAGATATCTTTTACATATTATGTATTATCTTGTAAAAAGGGTGGTTATTATTAGAAAATTTTTTAAAGATGTTTATAATAAAGGTAATTTTAAGGATTATTTTAAGAGAAACAAACTTTTTTTCATTATTAGTATTTGTTTAATTTTATTGTCTTTTTACACTGGCTTTAATCATAGTAATGTTAATACTGGGTTTTTAAGTTTTGTTAACAGTTCTTTGAACTTGTATATGTTCTTACCGGGTGACATAACTGGTAGTTTTGTTGTGATTTTTGTTAAAAATATTGTTTATAGTTTATATACTATGTTACTTGGTTTGTCGTTTTCTGTTTTGTCTATCTTGTTTGTTGTTGCAAATGAGGTGGGAATTGGTAATGCTCCTAGTGTTATTAGTTTAATTCATATGGTTAATGATGTGTTTGTGTTGGTTGGATCATTGTTGGTTGCTAAGATTGAAGTTCGTTTTATTTTGGAAGTTAGTTCTTTTAGTTGGAGGAGTATTGCTTCTAGGATTAAGGTTCCTTTTAAGGATTTGATTTTAACTGTTACTATTATTTTAGTAGTTGTGTTGATTATTGCACTTGTTAAGTCAGTTGTCTTTGTTTAGTTTAAAATGAGTAATTATGTGGGTGTTATTTAAATAGTTTAGGGAGGGGAGGAAGTGGAAGTTATTCTTCTTTTTCTTCCAGGTCTTTTATGTTTACTTTCCCAACATATTCTGTTTTTTCTGGATCTAATCCCCATTTAACGCTTGTTTTGTTTAGATTGTCTAGTTCTATTGTTGTTGACATGTTGTTTTCGTCTGTATTTTTTAAAACAATTTTATCATGTTGGGCCATAATTATCGTCTCCTTTGTGTTTTTATCATTTTTTTGATTCCAATCTTTTAATTTTTTTTGTTTTGTTAAGATTGTTATCATTAATTATAGTATAGGAAATCAAAGTATTTAAAGTATACTAATTTTTTCTATGTTTTTGTTTTTTATTAAAATAAATTTGAATGATAATTCTTTTTTGTGTGTGGCTGTTATTAGTTGTTTTTAAAAAAATAGTTTAAAAAAGGAGTGTGTTGTTAATATGGTTTATTGCTTGTTTTTACTACTAGTATGAAGCTTATCAGTACTAGTGTCATTATGAATATGAATGATATGTTGTTTAGGATGATTTCGTTCATTTTTTTGTACCTCTTAAATTTATTATACCTATACCCCTATGGGTATATTTATATTTTGAAAACAAACTATATAAAACAATCGCCCAAAAAACTAAAAAAACAAAGAAAAACAAACAAACAACATTGAAAAATATAATAAACAAATAAAATAAAAATAAAATATAAAAAAAACATGAAAAGTGAAAAAAAATGGAAAAAATAGGAACACAAGAAATAAAAACAAAACGCCTAACCCTAAGACAATTCAAAAAAGAAGACACAACAGAAGTATACCAAAACTATGGAAGTGACAAAAAAATAACAAAATACATCTCATGGATACCATGCAACACACCAGAAAAATGTGAAAAATTCATAGAATACAACATAAAAGAATACCAGGACAACCCACTACACTACTCATGGACAATAACCTACAACAACCAAATAGTAGGATCAATAGCAATATTCAACGTAGACGAAAACAACAACTCAGGAGAACTAGGATACAGTTTAGGAAGCCAATGGTGGAAAAAAGGAATCATGACCGAAGCAGCAAAAGCAGTACTCGACTACGCATTCAACAAAGCAAAATTCAACAGAATCTACGCATCATGCCACGAAGACAACACCGCATCAAAAAAAGTAATGAAAAAACTAGACATGATTTACGAAGGAAAACTAAGAGAAGGACAAAAAAATACTGATAACACATACAGTAACCTAGACTTATACTCCATACTAAAAAAAGAATACAAAAATTAATTATATTAATCCATGTATCATCCTAAGAGCATCAAGCAATCCATGACTATACTCAATACAACCAAAAGCTGTGCGCATATCCTCCTTTTCAAGATAATACTTAGAATCATTCATATAATCCACAGCCCTATCATAAACTTCCTTTTCTTTACCAACAAAAGTAATATCCTCAACCTGTTTAAGATTTCTTTCAAGCTTCTGAATATCTACAGTAATTTTTTCTTTACTTTCCAAATCATTATTAACCATTAATATCAACCCCATATAATACTTTATATACTAAAACTATTATTATTATTGAAAAATCGAAAAACTTAACAAAAGAAAAAATAATAATATAATAATAGAAAGATAATAAAAACTATTTTTATCAAAAAATACAGTGATTTCATGAATTTTACTAACCAAATATGTCGTTTCTATACGGGAAACTCAAAAGATGAACATATAGGCTATTTAGAAAAAAATGAAGAAAACTTATATGTTTTAAAAGTTGACAGATTTATATGGGATTTACCCGTTACAAGCGAATACGACTTCGTTCATACAAAAATTAACGGAAAAAACTATACATTCAGCGTATTCAAAAAAGCATTCAACATACAAATGTCCCAATACTATAATGATATAAAATGCGAATACCATATTAACAGAATATTCGAGGGAACATACAACAACATTAAGGAATTAAAAGTAAACAACATGTCCCTCCACTTCAATAACCTTCTAAAATGGTACAGTTTAGACAACAAGAAATTCACAAAAAACATAGACTATGTTAGTTATGTGAACTTCCTATCAAACAAGAACAACACAGATGAATTAGTTGGAAGAATAAAATCATTCAATAAAATCTTCTCCAACATGACAATCAGTCGCAGAAACTTAAACCTATCATTATATATCAGATATCATACATTTAAGAAAACCAACAGTTCATTACCATACTTCCTGGAACAAGAACCAATGATTTCACTTAAATATAAAAATAAGGTAGATTACAACGAATTTGTAAAGGATATGAACTGTTTAAAAATGCTCATATACCTCTTATTCAACAAGGTAGAATTATATAAAATCAGCTCTAAACTAAATGAATACCCTTCATTACATGACGGTAGCTTAACAGAAGTAATACTTCCAGATATGCCTGAAAAATCAGATACAGATAACAAACCACTATTCTATGTTAATGAACTCAAAGATGCAAACGCATTCTTCAATACTTGGTTTTCATTCTATAACAAGTTTTACACCATGCTAATACTGTACACATCACTTGCCGATCTTGACAATCATCCAGAACTAGTGTTTATAAACTATGTTAAATCATTAGAATTTTTTGTTTCAAATACAAATAATCCAATGAACATTAGTTTTAAATTATCAGAAAACTTTATTGTTAAAGATGACAGTAAATGGGCTAAACGTAACAAAAATCAGAACAATTATGATGTTAAAGACTTGTTTAAGGAAAATAATTATAATCATGACCTAATCCCTTCAACAAAGGGTATGTTCATCATATTATTAGAGAATTTTAAGATTGACATTATCATTAAACTAGTGGAAAAGTTATATGAAAACTATTACTTCCTCTCAAAAGAGGATTCAATATACACTGAGAAGATAATGTTTATTTCAAAACTGTTACGTAACACTCGTAATTATTATACACACCCACAAATCGATGATTATAATGACATTATTAACAAGAATGACCTTGAATATGCTGGAACATTATTAAAATGCCTTATTGAAGCATGCATTCTCTATGAATTAAAGTTCAGCAAAAATGAGATAAACAAGTTTCTTACACGCCGTTATGAAAAATACTTGTACTAAAAGAAAAAATAAATGATTATGAGAAAAAATGGGGGATTAATAATTGAAATTATATGTTTCTTCTACCTGGAACATGTTTCTAAATTCAACTGTAGCTTCATCAACATAGAATAATTTCATCTTCCACCCATTTTCTTCATATACTTCTTTTAAGTCTGTAAGATTTCTGCAGCTTTTTCTAGAACTGCTTTGTTATCTTCAAACTTAGCTATTCCATAGTATCTGAGAATATCTTCTCCTCTTGTGGCAACTATTTCAATTTTAGGATTTGCTATCATTTGTTTATAAACATCTTTGAAGTCTCCTACTCCGAAGTATATTTTATCCTCATATAGTATATGTAAACCTAATGGTCTGCATTTTGGTTGGTCTTCATCTACTGTTGCCAGGAAGAACATTCCTACTTCTGTTAGTATTTATCTACTTTTTCTATGTCTGACATTATTATCATCCCTTATATTTTTTTTATTATCTTCTTCTTTTATTTTTGTTTCTGATTTTTCTTATTAAAGCATACAGTACTAAAAGTACTAATCCTATTAGAATGAATGGTAATGCGTCCATAAGTAATGAACTGTTTACTTTATCAAACCTGTAATGTGTTGCGAAGTCCATGTGACTTGAACTAGTATGGTTTTCTGTGATTCTTGCAAAATTGTACATTACATCAGGATATGCTAGGTATGCTCCCTCGTAATTTATATAGTTTGGTGCTCGTCCATTTTCATCCATATACTTTTTCACTAGGCTTCCCATTTTCATGTAATCATATGTTGAGTATGATTCTTTTGCTAGTATTGATGTTTCTAATGGTGAATCTGGAAGATCATAATTTTTTGGTTCTTCAAGTCCGTTCCCATTGAGGTATGAGCTTGTCAGGTATAGTAATTGTGATGCTGTGTATCCTCCATAATTTCCTTTGTAGGATGTGTCATTGCTTGCTACTAGTTCACTGCTTGCCTGTGCCATTTTTGATGGATGCATCTTATGTGTTACTACAAGATTTTCATCATAAACTGGGCTGCTTGATTGTTTATTGATTTTTTCTACTATTTGTTCTGCTATGTACCTGTTTATTTCATCCTTACTAGTAGTATAAGAATCATCACCTGTTGAATATTGTTTTAATGGTTGTACATATTCTATGCCTGCTTTTTTTAGAAATTCGCCGGGAGTATTTATTCCTGCAAATGAAGCAGTGGAGTAATTATCATCCCATGCTCTTCTAATAAAATTAGCTTCATCCAAGTCAAAATTTCCTGTGTTTACAAAGATTATTTGTTTATTTATATTACTTGCTGCTTTTGCCAATAATAGGAAGTTACCCGGGTCGCTGGCTGCGAAGTTCACACTCACATCAGCACTACTTTCTAATGCTCTTGTACCTTCTCCGGGACTGGGTGCATATGGATCGATTATTACATTTATTTCACCATTACTTAGTTCTTCAATGTATTTCTTTACAGAATTCAGCATATTTAAGTCATTGTCATCTGTACCAATATGGTCTGATGTTAGAAATACACTTGCTGCCGTTGCAGTTTGTAAACATGACAGAATAAGTATTATTATTAATATCAAACGTATTATTTGTTTTTTCATATTATTTTACCTTATCTTGTTAAGATTATATTAGTTTTTAATAGTTTAATTTATTTTCCATAATAAAGTTAATATAATTCTTGAAAAAATTGTTTAAAAAAAAGGAATATTTTATTAGGAGATTATATTTTAAATTTTGGAAAATCAAGTTTTAACATGATTGTTTGAATATTTTCATCATATACTCCTGCTAAATCAGTTACTCTTTGTAGCATTTCCTTAATTTCTGATGTTTCATATTTATGATTTCCATGAACTAATACTGAGACGTTTCTTTTCTGGAAGAGTTCCTGATACTTTTGTTTGTTTCTTGAATAATATAATCCTACTTTATCATATAATTTTTGAAGTATGAAGTATGTTGTTGTTAATGGTATTTGATATCGTGGATATTTGAAGTCTAAACGTTTTTTAATATTGATTTTAGCAGTTTTATCTATGTTTAATCCATTTATATCATCTAAGTGTATATCATCCTTTCTTATACCATATTTTTCCTGTAATTCTGATTCTCCTATAAGCTCTAGAACTCTGTATAATCTTATTATTGCATCATCATATCTTTCTTCATCTATACGTCTTTTTGCATTATTTATTAAATCTGCTATTCGGTATGAATTGTATTTGTCATTATTTCGATCAGTTAATATTGTTATTGCTTCATAATTATTTTTTATCTCTTTAAGGTTGGAGAAGTATGATTCTATTTTATTAAAATCATATCGTTCGTAGTCAAATGAGTCCCATTTTTCATATATTTCTATTATTGTTTCAAACATTTGTTCTGTCTTGTCCATTGTATCATAATTATCATATAATACTTCTTTTGCTAGTTTGTAGTCATAATTGTTAAATAGTTTCTTTATATAATACATGGGCTTGTTGCTATTTTTTTCATTTTGTTCTATTACATCAAAGTTTTCGAATTTTGATGAATCTTCGATGTGTAACCTATCTTGTATCCTTAGACCGTACATTTTTGATACTAACATGGATATTGCTGATAGTTTGTTTGAACCATGTGTAATGTTTATTAATATTTGTGCGTATGGGAATTCTTTAATTTTAAATTTAAATCTGCTGAATATGTAATCTGTATCTTCCATGTTCTGAAGTATCAGAACATTTATGTTTATTTCCTGAGAGTATTCATGGTTATAGTATTCTTTTATTTCTCTTATTAATCCAAGTATTTCTTTTGTTCCTACTAGTACTGCTGTGTCTACTTGATCATCATATACGATTGATGATAGATATTTTATGAATTCTTCTTTTTGTAGATTTATTTTGTCACATAATATCATTAATACTTTTTTCATGTATTTCACCTCCCTATGAGTTTATTTTGAATTGATGTACTTTTCATAATTTTTTAGGTATACTTGATTATCGCTAATATTAATAACTTCTAAGATGTATATATAATTATTCATTAATTAATTATTTTATAATTATTTATAAATTTTGGTTTAAATTATGTATTATGCTCTGAATTATATAAAAATAAGTAAAAAAAAATATATTATGGAAACTATTTATTTATTATAAAATGGACAAGTTTTTATTTGATAATAATTTTATATCAGGGGTTTTAGTATTTGATTAAAAGTAGGTTATTTTATATATTTTTCTAGTGTTTCATCTTCATTTAGTATTGTTATCTGGTTATTTTCTATAGTGTGTGGAATATTAAATAATGATATTAGTTCTGACTGAGTTTTTAATTGTCTTATTTCGTTAAGGTTTTTATCTTTTTGTTTTATTGATGTTAAATATTCCTTTGTTGATTTAATTTTGTTTGTTGGGTTGAGGTTTCCTTTGATTTCCAGTAGTTGGGGATATTCTTTTTCATATTTTGTTTTTGTGTTGTTTATTTTAATGTTCCATATGTCATTTACATATTTTATACTTGTATATCTTAAGAAGTATGCGTCTATTAATTCAAACCTGGCATCAATAGTATCAATATTTAGACTACCCGTATCATGGATTATTAAGTCTAAATCTTCAAATATGAACTTATATTTTTTATTGTTATTTAAGTTAAATAGTATACATATGATTTCATGTAATTTTTTAAAGGTAATGTTTCCTGGTATAATTACTGTTCTTTTAATTTCTGAATTAATATCTAACCTTACATCTATTTTATATGCAACCATTTTAATACCACCATTATATAAATGTATACTTTTAGATAGTATTAAATTATTGGATATGACCCGGATGAAAATAATCATTTTAGAAATAGGTTTATTAGAAAAAAAGAAATCGAAAAGAGGGTGATGATGTTTTAATTAGAATACGAATTTCTGTTGTTTTTTATGATTATAGTTGATTGGTAAAGCATTATTTGCTACTATTTTTATTTGTTCAAGTAGTTTTTCTTTATCTTCAACACCTTCAAGTACTACTTCTTCCCATTGTGCTTCTAATTCATTTATTTGATTTAGTATTTCTTCACCTTTTTCTGTTAGAATTGCATCAAATGGAAGTTCATCAGTATCTGTATTAACTGTTAGTAAACCTTTATTTTCTAGTTTTTCATATTTTTTTATGTATAATTCTGTGTGTAATTCAAATAGTTTATCTTCTTTTCCTGATTCTTTGAGTTTTTTGTATTGGTTTATTCTAACTGCTTTATGGTGTGGTTTCTGGTGTTTGTTTGCTTCTTTCAATAGTTTTATTTGACTTGCATGTAAGTGTATTGGTAAGTTTTCACGTACATATGTTGTTTTTGATTGATCTATTAATGTTACCATTGGGTATATGTTTTCATAATTATCGATTACATTTTTATGTGGATGTTTATTATCTGCCATTTTTTCACCTATATTTTAATACATTAAATATATAAGTGTAATATATTGTACTTAATATTAAATGTTTACGGGAATAATTTTAGATGAATAATGCATGTTTGTTTATCTTATTTTTTATGGCATGTTCTATATATGATTGTATTGCTTCGTAATTTTCTGTCCAGTCAAAGTATGATGCATAACCTGAGTATATGTTAGTTGCCAGTTTTTTAGGTATTATTTTAGGATTAATTTCTTTTTTTAGGTAATCATCGTTTGTTGGTAAGCATAATCCCATCATGCATGCATTTTCATGAAGTCCAAAATCTATTTCCCAATCCACATTTCGTGATTTATATGTTTCATTTCCCACAAGAACTATGAATATATCCTCTTGTGATGTGGATTTTCTTAGTTCTTCGGTGTATCTTTCAAAGTTATGGCATATTGCATAATTATGTGGGGATGAATGTGTTTTAAAGTTTTTTTCTAATATTTTACTTAGTTTGTCTCTAAAGTATCGATCAACATGGTAGTAACTGATGAAAAGATTATGTGTTATTTTATTTTGATACATTTCAGTCCTCTTTTTTATTTCTTTGATATATTAATGTGTATTCTAATTTTAAAGTGTCGTTTTCAAACACAGTATCTATTTTAAAGATGTCTCCCCTAGAAATAGAGTATTCTTTACTAATATCAGCAGGTAATGTTAAGTCAATGGATTTGGTTCCTTGTCGTTGCCTTGCTTTTACTGTGTAATCTTTCATGAGATTATATTTATAATTGTTAATATATAAAATTATGTACATTTACAACATTATGTATGATATGTATGAAATGTATTTAATGTACATAATGTACATGAATAATATAAAAAAATAAATAACAAAAAACAGAAAAAAGATAATAACATAAAACTAGAGAGGAAAAAAGCATGCTGATAATAGAATATCCAAGATGCAGTACCTGCAGAAAAGCAAAAAAATGGTTAGACGAACACAACATAGAATATGAAGACCGAGACATCATAAAAGACAATCCAAGAAAAGACGAACTAAAAGAATGGATAGAAAAATCAGAACTGCCCATAAAAAGATTCTTCAACACAAGCGGCAAAAAATACAGAGAACTAAAACTAAAAGACAAACTACCTGAAATGACACTAGACGAACAAATAGAAATACTATCAACAGATGGAATGCTAGTAAAAAGACCATTAATAATAACAGAAAACGTTATACTAACCGGTTTTAAAGAAAAAGAATGGGAAGAAAAACTATTATAAAATCCCCATAACAAAACTTTTTTTTATTAATTTAAGAAATTATAAGCTTTTTTAATACCAAACATGTCCCTAATTTCTGCAGTAGCTTTACCCACATGGAAAATAACTGCAGTATCTTCAGAACCTTCACCATAAAGTTTTTCAAGCATAGGCATTAATTCAAAAGCCTTACCTAATAGCTCACCATCAGAATCTTCATCAAAAACAACCCTACCATAATAACGAATAAAGCCCTCATCAAACCTGCCAACAAATTCAACATTAGTATTTTTAATCATCTGCGCATTAACATCCTTAGATTCACCCGTTAAGAAATAAATCTGGTCATTAACAAGCATCTTAAAACCTATAGGCCTATTCTTTGGTTTATCACCCTTAACAGTAGCTAAAAATAATACGCCAGCCTTTTGCAAATAATCAAAAACTTCTTCTCTTTCAGTCATCATTATCACCTAATAATTAATATACCAAAAACAACTAATTATACCTTCCTAAAATTTATTAAGCATATCAATTATAAAATATTATAAGAAAGCATCAAAATATATAAGGGGATAAAAACAATGCAAAGATGTTCAAATTGTGGAGAATTAAATGATGATTCATACGACTACTGTGCATACTGTGGCGAAATAATGTACATACAAGTAGACAATAACTCAACAAACAATGACATAAAAATGGATCACTTATACGCAGACAGTCTAGCAAGAGAAATAATTGATTCAAACACTAACAACTTATTTGATGATGATATAGATGAAATAACCCGAGAACTACTGGGAGAAAAAAACGAAAAACCAACATTCCTTGATGATGAAGAATTATACGTCAATACAAACGATGAAGAAAACACTGAACGAGACGAAGAATTAATACAGCTAGAAACACAGATTAAGGGAAAACTAAGAAGAAACAAAAAATTAGAAGCAGACATGGGATTAATACTCAGAAATATTGATGTTATACTGGATGATTTTAACGGACCCCTGGAAATAATGGGAGAAATCACAACAAACGATAAACTAGACAATAAAAGCGTCCAACTATCAGCAATATCCTATGATGAAAACAAGGCACAGCTAACAAAAAATAAAACAATTATAAACGTGGATCATGGAAACTTCAATACATTTGATATTAGCCTAAACATTGATGTTACAAAGACAGCGATAATAATCATCTTACCAGAAATGATACAGTATGACACACAGGATAAGGAAGAACCAAAAGATGATATAATCATTACCAACTATGAAAAATATGAAACATCCCATGAAGCAAACAATATTTTCATCGAACAACTACAAGATATTGAACGAAAAATAGGAATGACAATAACAAACACGTCAGTACTGGTAAAATCTGACTTTGACATAGAGATAGTGGGTGAAATAAGAATAAAAAACCCCGACAAATACCATAACATAAAAATAGCAGCAACCTGCTACGACCAGCTAAACCACATAATAGGAACAGCAAACACACTAATAAACACAAAACTATTCCTGGGATTTGACACACTAAGCCTAAAAATAAGCAACATTGAAGTAAGCAACATACAAAGAATAAAACTGTACCCAACACTCCAATAAAACAATAATCTCCACTCCCCTTAACTTATTCTAAAATTTACTTAAAAAGTTACAAAATTATAAATACAACCGATACTATACCTACTAAATATATTTTTTTTAATTAAGGAGGAAAAAAAATATGTATGAAGTTATATTAGAAAGAGACGACTGCACAATGTGCGGACACTGCGTAGAAATAGACGAAACAAAATTCACATTCGATGATGATGACAAAGCAACATTAATTGGAGCAGAAAGAGACGATAACACCGACGAATTAAAAGTAGAAGATGCTTCAATATACGAAGAAGCAGAAGAAAACTGTACCGGTGAATGCATAGAAGTATATGAAGAAGATTAAATCTTCAAACAATACCCTCCCCCATTAATAACTTTTTTTTATAATACAAACTTCATAACCCTCTTAATCACTGGAATAAACGGTCTGAAAAGCTTACCATGAAAATCTTTATCAACTAAACGAATCAAACCAGGAATATCCAACTGTTGAGGACATTTACTAACACACAATCCACAATCAACACATAATGAAGCATCATGAGGACTACCCGTAACACCCAATATATTACCCACATAAAGTAATGAATTGTTATTTACACCAGCAACCTTATCTTGAGGAAACAAGAACTTATCATTATACAACTTGAAAATAGAAGGAATATTAATATCCCTAGGACAAGGCATACAATAATTACATCCAGTACAATTAATCTTATTCAAACGATGAAGAACATCCTTAACCTCACCAATCAAAGCAACCTCATCATCACTCAAAGAAGAATCAACATGCCTATTAACAATATCAATATTCTCCTCCAACATATCCATGGAATTCATACCACTAAGAACACATGTAACCTCAGGAGTATCAAAAATCCATGAAAAAGCAAGATCAACATTACTCCTAGTAGATGAAGAAGCATCAATCAAATCCTGAACCTCAAGGGGCATATTACCGGCAAGAAGACCTCCCTTCAAAGGCTCCATAATTACAACAGCCATACCCCTAGAATAAGCTAAACGAATACCCTCAATACCCGCCTGCATACTATCATCAAAATAATTATACTGCAACAATGTAACATCCCAATCATAAAGATCCAAAATCTTCCTAAAATCATCCAAAGAACCATGATAAGAAAAACCCATATTAACAATCTGACCACTAGACTTTTTCTCATTAATAAAATCAAACAAGCCCATATCAATCAATGAAACAACATCATCATAACAAATAACATTATGAATAAAATAATAATCAATACGATCAGTACATAAATTCTCCAACTGATTAGAAAACATTACATCCATATCCTCACGAGAATGAATAGCTAACCTGTTCATCTTAGTAGAAATAAAAACCTTATCACGATAGCCAAGACTTTCAAGAATCATACCAATAGCACGTTCATTAGAACCAGAACCATTACCATACAAATAAGCAGTATCAATATAATTAACACCATTATCAATAGCATACCTTAACAAATCAGTAGCTAAATCCATATCAACACGACCACCACTAGATTTTAAACGCATAGCACCAAAACCCAACAATGAAATCTTATCACCAGTCTTACCTGAAACCCTATACTCCATAAAAATAACACCTACACAATTAAAATACCATTACGAGCCTTATAAGTGGCAAACTCAAATGGATAATTATTCTCCAAAATTTCTAGAACAATACCCTTAACATCATCATCATTAGACAATTCCAAAATACGTATTAGCAACTCGAAATCAACAACCTGATTCTTAAGTTGATTTACAAGAATATTCTTCCATGCACTAGATTCACTAGTTTTATCAGCCAACCTGTACGTTTCCAACTCAAGATACAAAGACTGTAAAAGACTAGAACAAGACTCCGTGATTAAAGTATTGCCCCGAACATCATAATCATCCAAGTTAACAACCAAATCAGTAACCCTATAAATAAGAATCTTCAGCTCATCAAAATCCAATAAAATCTTATTATTCAATATATCCTCAACATAATAATAAAAGTCAATCAAATCATCAAGATCACGATTATTATACCTAAATAAAAGTCTTAAATTAAACAACATATTCTGAAGATAATGATTTGACTTATCGGATAATAAATTATTATGAAGAGATCTTATATCATCAATAAATAAAATCTCCAATTTTTTCTTTTTATCAGTCTTCATATCAACACCTATAAATATATAGGATAATCTTACTAAAATAGATTAATATGCAAAGTATATAATAAAGTTTAAACAAAAATATAATTGATTAATATTTATTAATCAATGTATTATAATGATACATAAATATATTCATTAAGAAATAGGTTATAAAGTAGAAATTTCCATAATTTTTCTGTCTTTGTAACCTTTATCAAAAAAACTATTTTTATAAAGAAATTAATTAAACAAAAAATTTTTTAGTAAAATCTTAAAAAAGAGTATGACTCAACAGATTTAGGCTAAACAAACATTAATAACATTCATATATTATAAAAGAGTATATAATAATTGTTTGTTTATAACAAACAATATTAAATAATATAAGTTTATATCAAAACAAGGAACATTAATCTTCATGTCATACTAAAAATTATTTTTTTAGAAGAAAAAAATGATTAATGTTCCCCTTTAACAAAAAAAAGTACTATTTTTTAATAAAATATCCCAATACTGTCAACTTAATTTTTGATTTGTTTTGTTTGATAATGTTTTTTCTATGAAAAAAAAATATTTTGTTTAAAAGCTTCTTCTTAGATTGTAGGGGTATTTTACGTGTCTTTTGGTTTTTCTGTTTGTTGATGGTCGGTTGAATTTGTAATCTGTTGTGAATTTGATGGATTTGATGATTAAATTGTTTAAGATTCTTTTTATTTCGTTTAATGGTTTTAATAGTATTTGGGTTAGTTTGTTTTTGAGACGTCCTATTCCCAGGTTGGTGTTTGGTCGTTTTTCTTTATCGTGTTTTTCTCGTAATTCTTTGTTTTCTGGTTCTAGTTCTTTTTGTGCTTTGTTTTGTATTGCCATTTGTAAATTGAAGATGTATATTTGTGAATAGAAGTCTTGTTCAATTATGGTTCTTCTTTTTCCAGAGAAATTTTCTATTCGTATCTTATTTTTGATTTTTTCGTAATTTAATTCGATTTCCCACCTCATTTTGTATAATTCTTTGAGTTTGTGAATGTCTGCTTCTGATTCAGTGATGTTAGTAAATAGTATTTCTGTAACTCCATTGTCTAATAATGGTTTGCTTATTCTTGTTTGATAATATTCTAGGTTTAATGCTTGTTTTTTTATGTTTTTGTCTTTGATGTTTTGAGTTCTGTTGGTATTGATTTCTAATTGTACTGTTTCATCACGAGATTTCATAGTTAATATTTCGTTTTGGTAGTATCTTTCATTGGATCTGAATAAATATTTAATACCTTTGTTTTCAAGGAATAACATTAATTCAAGTGATATATAACCCCTATCAAAGATTATTATTGTTTTTTCTAAATTTATTTTATCTTCAATATTGGATATGTGTTGTTTAACTAATTCCCTTTCATTTGATTTAAAATCACCTAAGATAGCATCAACTACAAGGTTATATTTAGCATCTATCAACATAGAAGCTTTAACACTTGGTGCCTGGGTGTACACTATGGTATCTGGTGCAACATTAAATTCTTCTTTGGTAATTTTAATATTAGGTAATTGAAGATCAGAACCATCAACTAAAAGTATTGTATAATCTTTAAAATCATGTTCAAATTCAGAACTATTAAATACATCTTTTATAAAGTCTAGATTCATGTCTTTAAAGATTTTAGGTTTAATTTTAAGTCGTTGCTTTGATAAAGCCTGTTTAGAAATGATTTTAGATTCATCATCCCAACGTTCTTTAACGTACTCTTCAATCTCAATAGAACTACTACGACCTTTATTGACTAAAACAAAAAGTACATAATCCATAAAACTCCATTTACGAACACGAGTAAAAGCTTTACGTCCATACCAATACTTATAATCATTATAGTCCTCAATCCTACAAATAGAATTCTCAACCTCAACCATAAAATTCATAAATTAACACCACAAATAAGATAAATTCAAATAAAAATGAATACAATAAACTCATAACAAAATTCAAAAAAGTATAGAAATCATATTCACTAATAAAATATATATAAAAAGTAATATATAAATATAACCCTAATTAATAATTAAAACAACAATTAAAAAAATAAACACTAATAATAACAACTATAACAATAATAAAAGTAAAAATAAATTAAAACAAAGAAAAATTAATGAAAATAATAAAAATAAAAATCAAAAAATAATCTAAAATAAAAATAAACTAATAAAATGATAACTACTTAAATAGACAGCATTGACATTTTTCACCAAAAAAAATATTTAGACATTACTAATTAATATCACAAAATATATTAAGTTATTTAGATATAACAAAAGTGTATATATTTATTTTCGATGCAAAATATTATGTTAATCTAATTTTTTTCGTAAAGCAAATACAGAAAATCTTAAAAATAGAATATTAACAAATAAAAGATTATCCTATAAATTAAAAATAAAACAAGAGCTAAAACATGAAAAAAAGATAATTAGTATAATAAAAACAAGTAAACAAAATATTTAACTAATTACAAGTAAAAAGGATAAAAATTAGAAGCATGAACTCATTACAAAAATCAGAAAAAACTACATAATAAATTCCAAACAAACAATAAACAAAACAAGCAAGTAAATAAAAGTTAAAGGCCGGCAACTTTCCGAAATTCCCATAAGCTTACCACCTATAGTACAAAACAGAACGTAGATAGACTTTATTACTGAGATCGAGACGAGATCAGATGTGACCCTATCGCTTTGGTCGCCGTACCAGATAAAATCGATAAATGTAAATATCCAGAAAAAAATACGAAACATAAAAGCCAAATACTGAATACACCTAACTAGAATGTACTAAGAATCATAAGAAACTTTGTAATATTCCATAAAAACATACTAATCATTAATCATAATATGTTATGCATAAAATAGAACTTATAACTAAGATATTTTGCCTAGTTTGTAATTATATTTAATATGAAATTTGTGAAAAAATCGGGTGTTGGAAACCGCGGACTTAACAACTCGAAAAAATCTCGAAGCTTACATCCCAGCCCCATCAAACAAGTCTTCTACTCATACCCTAAAAAAGCTGCTTATTTTCACGGAATACCTCAGGCTTAGATGCTTTCAGCCTTTATTATCATAGTGCGTAGCTGCCCAGCAATGCCTTATCAGACAACTGGTAGACCAGAGACACCGACGGCTCGTTCCTCTCGTACTGGAACCACCTTCCGCTCAAGCAACAAAACACTTCTATTAGATAGCAACCAACCTGTCTCACGACGGTCTAAACCCAGCTCACGTTCCCCTTTAATGGGCGAACAGCCCCACCCTTGGGTGCTGCTGCACACCCAGGATGGAAAGAACCGACATCGAAGTAGCAAGCCGCAGGGTCGATATGGGCTCTTGCCTGCGACCACCCAGTTATCCCCGAGGTAGTTTTTCTGTCATCTCAAGCCCCCATCGACGAGGACATTGAGGTTCGTTAGGCCCGGCTTTCGCCTCTGAATTTCTTACTATTCGAAATACAGTCAGGCTGGCTTATGCCCTTACACTCTACAGTGGATCTCTGTCCCACT